>NZ_JBFAMR010000054.1:0-58119 GCF_040656595.1 Actinoplanes sp. NPDC049802 | reverse complement strand
CGGCGAATCTCCTCGCGGGCGTCGTGATGGACCTCCTCCTGCATGACCCGTTCCGTCGGGCGCGCATCGCGCCCGAACTCCACACACGGGTTTCGGCTGTTCAGCCCGGCGGGCGCGGGCCAGCGTGTGGGTTTCGGGTGTGATTCGGGCCCGAAACCCACACGCTGGTTCAGTACGGCTGGACGGGAGCGCCGGGCGTTCAGACCGCGACGGGATCCGGGCCGCCGGTCATCGGGCGTTGTCGCCGCCGGGCACCCACTTGACGTCGCCGGACGGGTTGGCCACCCGGCTCAGGATGAACAGCAGGTCGGAGAGCCGGTTCAGGTATTTCAGGGGCAGGTCGCCGGTCCGGTCCGGCTCCTGCTCGTAGAGGGCCCAGGCGGTGCGCTCGGCGCGGCGGGCCACGGTCCGGGCGACGTGCAGCAGCGCCGCCCCGGCGGTGCCGCCCGGAAGGATGAAGCTGTCCAGTGGGGCCAGGCGCTCGTTGAACTCGTCGCACCACGTCTCCAGGCGGGTCACATAGGCCTCGGTGATCCGCAACGGTGGGTACGGCGGGTTGTCGGTCACCGGGTTGCCCAGGTCGGCGCCCAGGTCGAACAGGTCGTTCTGGATCGCGGACAGCACCGTTCGTACGTCATCGGGCAGGTCACCGAGCGCGAGCGCCACGCCGACCGCGGCGTTGCACTCGTCGGTGTCCGCGTAGGCGGCGATCCTCGGTGCCGTCTTCGGCACCAGTTCGTTGTTGACCAGGCGGGTCTGCCCGGCATCGCCGGCCCTGGTGTAAATGCGGGTGAGATGCACAGCCATGGCCCCACCCTACGAGGCGCGGCTGGGCCGTGGCTCCTACGATTGCCCGCGTGGATGTGATCAGGGTGAAGGGCGGGGCCCGCCTCGCCGGAGACGTCATGGTGGGCGGCGCGAAGAACTCGGCGCTCAAGCTGATGGCGGTCGCGCTGCTGGCCGAGGGGCGCAGTGTGGTGGCGAACGTTCCCCGGATCACCGACATAGCCATCATGGCCGAGGTGCTCCGCCGGCTCGGCTGCGACGTCACGCTGGACGGCACCGAGGCGATCATCGACGTGCCCGCCGAGCCGGGCAGCGAGGCCGACTACGACCTGGTCCGGCGGCTGCGCGCGTCGATCTGCGTGCTCGGTCCGCTGCTGGCCCGCCGGGGCTATGTGCGGGTCGCCCTGCCCGGCGGTGACATGATCGGCTCCCGCGGGCTCGACATGCACATGTCCGGGCTGGCCCGGATGGGCGCGGAGATCTCCAGCGAGCACGGCTTCGTGATCGCGTCGGCGCCCGGCGGCCTGCGCGGCGCCAAGATCTGGCTGGACTTCCCGAGTGTCGGCGCCACCGAGAACATCCTGATGGCCGCGGTCCTGGCCAAGGGCGTCACCGAGATCGACAACGCGGCCCGGGAGCCGGAGATCGTCGACATCTGCGAGATGCTCAACGCGATGGGGGCCACGGTCACCGGCGCCGGCACCTCCACCCTGGTGATCGAGGGGGTGCAGGGTCCGCTGAGGCCGGTCCGGCACACCACGGTCGGCGACCGGATCGTCGGCGGCACGTGGGCGTACGCGGCGGTGATGACCCGCGGCGACGTGACCGTGCACGGCGTGCGGCCCGAGTTCCTGGACATCGCGCTGGACAAGCTGGTGACCGCGGGCGCCACCGTCGAGCCGGGGGACGGCCGTTTCCGGGTGCGGACCAGCGAGCGGCCGCGCGGCGTCGACATCGTGACCCTGCCCTATCCGGGGTTCGCCACCGATCTGCTGCCGATGGCGCTCGGTCTGGCCGCGGTGGCCGAGGGCTCGTCGCTGATCACCGAGAACATCTTCGACGGCCGGTTCATGTTCGTGAACGAGATGGTGCGGTTGGGGGCGGACATCCGTACCGACGGGCACCACGCTGTCGTCAACGGGCGGGACCGGCTGTCCGGGGCGCCGGTGCGGGCCACCGACATCCGGGCCGGCGCGGGTCTCGTCATCGCCGGGCTGTGCGCCGACGGGGTGACCGAGGTGGGCGAGGTGCACCACATCGACCGCGGCTACCCGGATTTCGTGGCCGACCTGGCCCGGCTCGGCGTCGAGGTGGAGCGCATCGACGTGCCGGAGCCGACCTTCGACTTCTGAGGTGTCAGAAGGAGGCGACCAGGCGGCGCGCCTCCTCCACCTCCTCGCAGAAGACGAGGACGCTCACCCGGCCGTCGCGCCGGATCGCCGTGGTGGCACGGATGCCCGCATCGGTGAGGAGCCGCCGGATCTCGTCGGCCACCTCGGGGGCTTCGGTGACGGCGGCGGGGAAGAGCAGGCCGTAGTCGTCCCACTCACCGAAGATCGCCAGGCCGTCCGCGTACCGGTCCCGGGCCGGCCCGCCGGGGGAGCCGGTGGGTTGCAGGCCCATGCGCCAGAACACCGCGCCGAGAAAGCCGACCAGACCGACGGCGATCAGCGGTCCGATGAGGTACCAGCCGTCGCTCGTGGCCATACGCACAGTCTGACACCGCGAATCTCCGTTATCCGGCGATTCACCCTGATCGGAGGCTGTACTGAACCTGCGTTAAGCTGACGGCGCCTTTAGCGAAGGAGTGCAGCATGGCGGGTCGTCTCGCGGTCATCGGTTCCGGATTGATGGGATCCGGCATCGCCCAGGTCTCGGCGCAGGCCGGATGGCAGGTCACCATGCGGGATGTCGACGACGCCTCGCTCCACCGCGGCATGACCGCGATCAGGGACTCGCTGAGCCGGTTCGCGGCCAAGGGCAAGATCAGCGAGGCGGACGTGGAGGCCGCTCTCGCCCGGATCACCCCCACCACCGACCTCGACTCGGCCGCCGACGCCGACGTGGTGGTCGAGGCGATCTACGAGAAGGTCGAGGCCAAGCACGAGGTCTTCAAGGCCCTCGACAAGATCTGCAAGCCCGGCGTGATCCTCGGCACCAACACCTCGGCCATCCCGATCACCCAGATCGCGACGGTCACCAGCCGACCCGAATCGGTCGTCGGCATCCACTTCTTCTCGCCGGTCCCGATGATGAGGCTGGTCGAGCTGGTCCGCGGCTACCAGACCTCCGACGAGACCCTCGCCGCCGCGCGCTCCTACGCCGAAGAGGTCGGCAAGACGTGCGTCGAGGTCCGGCGCGACGTCGCCGGTTTCGTCTCCAACCGGCTCTTCTCGGCCATCCTCGTCGAAGCGATCAAGCTGGTCGAGTCCGGCGTCGTCTCCGCCGCCGACCTGGACACGGTCATGAAACTCGGGTTCGGCCACGCCATGGGCCCGCTCGCCACCGTCGACCTCACCGGCCTCGACGTGATGCTCAACGCGGCGAGCAACATCTACCGTGACACCGCCGACGAGAAGTTCTTCCCGCCGGAGCTCCTCCAGCGCATGGTCCAGGCCGGCGATCTCGGTCGCAAAACCGGCAAGGGCTTCTACCAGTACTGATCTTCTCCGGTCGGCCGGGTGCCGGGTCGCGCTCAGCGGGCCCGGCACGCTCGCGGCCGCCCGATCAGGTTCCGCCGGCGGGACGGCCCTCGTTACCGGGGACGAGGAACGCCGTACCGGAAAAGGGTGCGGCCGTCAGCGGGTCGCGGCGAAGGACAGGGACAGGGCTGTGGCGGCGACCATGCCGCCCAGCAGGGTGAGGCCGATGCCGCCGATGTCGAGGCGGGCGTGCAGGCGCGCGTGGGCCGCGTAGGCGGCCAGGGGGACGCCCGCGGACGGGGCGACCAGGAAGGTGAGCCAGCCGAGACCGCGGATGGCGGCGCCACCCCAGGCGGTGGTGTCGCCGAAGGTGACCAGGCCGACCGCGACCAGGCCGGTGAGCGCAGCGGCCAGCGCGCCTGCCAGCGGGAGCGCGGGCAAGGCCCAGCGGGGCAGGGAGCCGTTGCCGGCCGGGCGGACCGTGACATCGATGCGGTCGGCGGCGCGGGAGAGCAGCACGCGGGGGGACTGGCGGCCGGGCGGCACCACGTCCTCACCGGGTTCGGGCCGGCGTTGCAGGGCCACCCGGGGCATGGCTTCCACGGGGGCGGGTTCGGGGAGTTCGCCGAGCGCGCGGATCCGCGGGCCGCGGGCGCGGCGGAGCTGCTCCCAGAGGCGGGCGGCTTCCCGGTCGACGTCGAGGACCTGGGCGGCGGCGGCGCCGGCCCAGCGGTCGGCGGCCAGGGCGTCGCTCTCGGCTCGGGCGAGTTCGCCGGCGGCGCGGGTGGCGCTGTCCTGGTAGGCCTGTTCGGCGTCGCTCAGTTCGGCGTCGCGGCGGCGGGTCACGTCCGCGAGCGCGCTCACCATGAGCTGGTAGTCGCGGCCGAGCGGCTGGCGGTCACGTATGGTCACTGTTCACCTCGTACGGGATGATCACCTCGGGCGTGCGGTGCACCGAGCGGTCGAAGAACAGGGCGCGGCGCGGGCGCGGATGCCAGAGCGGCCCGCCCGGCTGCGGGTAGAGCGGCGCCAGGTCGGAGCCGTGCACGTCGAGGGCGACCCACGCGCCGATCGGGTCGAAGCGGCCGGCCAGGTCGTCGCGGAGCCGGCCGGCGCCACGCCACCAGCCGAGCACGTGGATCCGCTTCTCCGGGCCGTCGGTGAGCAGCGCCCGCAGGGCCGGGCGGTGCGGTGGCCCGGCCGCGTCCAGCCCGTACCCGATCACGTAGCGGGGCACGTCGGAGGCGGGCGGGTCGAAGTGGACGTCGGAGGAGTCGTACCAGTCGGCGGTGGGGAGTTCGGCGACGAGCCGGGCGGCGGCGCGTTCGGCGGCCGGCTCCAGGCAGACGATGCTGAAGTGGGCGGGGCCCTGGGCGGCCAGCGACAGCGCGGCAGCGGCCAGCACGTCACAGGCCTCGTCGGCGCGGGCGCCGAGGACCGCCAGGTTGCGGCCGGGCATCCGGCCGAGCCGGAGACGGGCGGGCCGGGCGGACACGTCGATGCGCTCGCCGAGCACCGCGCCCGGTGACGAGCCGACCGGGGCGCCGGCTGACGGCACCCGCCCGGACGGCCGGTACGCCGACGGCAGCCGGGGCACCGCCTTGCCGTCGAAGAGCCGCGGCTCCTCGCATCCGGAGGGCCGGGACCGCCACAGCCGCCGTTGGACGGCCCGCCACGCGGTCCGGTCGCCGGCGTCCGGGAGCCGGACCACCCGGTTCGCCCCGGCCAGGCCGGACTCGGTGTTCACGACGGCGTGGTGGCGGGGGATGACGGAAGCGGCCAGGTTGTCGTCGGTCAGCACCCGGCGTGCCTTGGGCAGGGCGATCCGCAGGGTGAACTGGGCGATCAACCCGGGACGGCCCCACAGCGCCTGGATGCCGGTCACCTCCTGGCAGGCCAGGATCAGGTGCACGCCGTGCGTTCGCCCGCGCCGGGCCAAGTCCTCGAGCAGTTCCGCGGCCTCGTCGGCGATGGCGTCCCGGCCGTCGAGCAGCACCGGGAACTCGTCGATCACCGCGACGATCCGGGGCCACTGCCCACCGGGGTCGGCGCCGCGCAGCCCGGACAGGCCGTCGGTGTCGTGGCGTTTGCCGGCCTGGGCCCGGGTGCGCAGTTCCTCGCCCAGATGCCGCAGCATGGCCAGGGCGAACTCACGGTCGCCGGACACGTTCACCCCGGCCAGCCGGACCTGCGGCAGCCAGCTCGGGTCGCGGGGGCTGGGCACGTACCGGGCGAAGGACTCGTCGCCGGTGAAGTCGAGCAGGTAGAGGGCCAGTTCCTCGGGGCCGTAGCGGGTGGCGAGCGACCCGAGCCAGGTGTGGATCAGGTTGGTCTTGCCGGATCCGGCCGGGCCGCCGATCAGCGCGTGCGGCGGGTCGTCGCCGAGCCGCACCTCGACCAGGGAGCCGTCGGTGCTGTCGCCGAGGGGCGCGATCAGGCCGTGCCGGGAGGATTCGGCCCAGGTCCGGGCCGGTTCCAGGTCGGCGAGCCGGGCCGGGGGCGGTCCTTCGCGCAGCCGGACGGCGACGTCCCTGCAGAACGCGGCGACCCGTTCGGACGGCGGTGGCGGGTCCAGCCGGATCTCCAGGCGTCCCAGCGAGCCGCAGGTGGCGATCCGGTCCCGGACCACGATCCGTTCGACCGTCGCATGATCTGCCAGCTCCAGCCCGCGGGCCACCAGATGCACCCCGCGGCCCACCCCGGTACGCACGATCCGGTCCAGTCGGGCCCGCTGTGCCCGGGTCATCTCCTCGGTGGTGGCCCGGTCGGCGAGCAGCACCACGAGCCGCCACGTCTCCCGTCCGGCGACTGAGCAGAGGTGTTCGGCCAGTTCGTCGAGGAGTGCGGTGAGCCCGCCCGGCCCGACGATCCGCGGTTCGAGCGGCGCGAACGCCCCGAGTGTGCCGCCCAGCCGCTCCGGGTCGTAGACGGTCAGTTCGACCTCGCCGGGCCGGGTGCTGCCGAGGGCCCGCAGCAGCAGTCCGGTGATCACCTCGTCGAGCGCCGCGGGCGGGCCGCTCAGGTGCAGGTGCGCCACGTCGAGCAGGGGGACGAGGCCGGGCAGTGCGGTCGTCCCCTCGAAGTCGATGGTGCCGATCCGCAGCAGGCCGGGGGATTTGCCGGGGACGGGTTCGCTGGGCGCCCACAGTCCCCACGGCGCCCCGGCCGCGCCGGTGGCGCTGACCGTGGCGAGTCCGCGCAGGTGGCCGGCGAGCCGGGTGGCTTCGCCGCGATAGCGGTTCTCGATGTCGGCGCGGGTCGCCTCCCGGGCCGCGGCGAGACGGCTCAGGCAGGTGGCGTACGCCTCCCGGACGAGCTGTCGCCGCTGCTGTGCCTCGCCCCGGGCCGATTCGGCGGCGGCCAGGACGGCACGGGCGGTGCCCCGCGCCTCGGCGAGCTCCTGCCGGATAGCGGCGACCAGCGCGTTGCGGTGGCTAACCACGCGTTACCCCGGCGTCCATGCTGGGGGATTTTAATCACCTATGCGCAGTTTATCCGTTTACTGGCTGCGTGTCGTGCGCGCCGTCCGGCCCGGCCGGGAGTTCCTGCCGCCGGGTGGCCACCTCCGACCACAGCCGCTCGGCCACGATCATCGCGCCCTCCCGGATCCACTGCTTGGTGACCGCCTCCGGCACGTACCGCCGGAACCAGTCGGCCGCCAGCCGTGCCTCCCGGCTCATCCCGTCGGTCTTCGGGCGCCGAGCGTACGGGTTGATCCCCAGCACGCAGCAGAACTGGAGAACGTTGTAGTACCGCCAGTCGTCGGTGGTCCCGAACGGCCCGGGCGGGCGCAACGCCGAGACGCTCTCCCGCAGCACGGCCCGCAGCTCCCGCGCCCGCGCCCGCGGCTGATCCTCCCGCCCGGCCAGCCGCCGCTCCACCGACGGCAGATCGGTCAGCGGGCTGCGGGCCAGCCGGTTCAGATCGGCGAAGTCGTGCAGCGCCCGCCGGGTCATCCGCAGGAACTCGGTCTCGCCGACGGTGTTCAGCCGCCGGTGCTGACGGCGGCGCAGCAGCGCGTCAGCGTTCAGGAACAGAGCCGCCCGGTCCGAGCGCAGCGGGCCGTCGTCGGCCAGCGCCAGCCGGTCCAGCAGCCGGCGCACCTGACCGCCCAGGCCGGCCGGCGTGGCCCCGGCCGCCAGCACCACGAACTGCAACGCGGCCACCCCGTCGTGCGCCGGAACCAGGAACATCGTGGCCGCCGCCGGGATCCCGGCCAGCACCACCACGGCGAGCCCGGCGGCCAGGGCGCGCCGCAGGTCGGGCCGCAGCCGCTCGCCGGTCTCCGCGGCGTGCGCCACCGCGACCAGATAACCGGCCACCAGCAGGTCCAGGCCCAGAGCGGCGATCGCGGCGCGGGCGCCCCCGGAGGTGAACAACAGCAGCCCGAGCGCCGCCGTGCACAGCACCGTCATCACGGTCAGCGCGGCCGGCAGCATCCGCGGCGTCACCTGGGCGCGCAGCCGCCACAACAGGGTCAGGCCGCCGACCAGCGGGGCCAGCACCACGAGGCGGCCCGCCTGCGGCAAAAAGACGATCATCAGAAGGAACGCCGCGCCGAGGGCCAGGGCGCCCCGGTCCACCGAACGGCGCTCGGTCGGTGTCAGCGGCAGCAGCGCCACCACCGCACCGGCCCAGCACAGCGCCGGGACGCAGAGCAGGATCTCGGCGGTGTCGGAGCCCGGGGCCATCGTCCAGGCGGCCACTCCGAGGGCGTACGACACGAGGGCCGCCGCCTGCCAGCGCAGCGTGGCACGCTTCGGATCCCGGCTGATCAGGTAACAGGCGAGCCACCAGGCGAGGGCGAAGGCGGGTACTGCGATCGCGGGCACCCGAGAAGTCAACCAAACAGGTGACGGGTCTCGACACTCCCGATCCGCTCCCGCTTCCGGCGGCGGCGCCGGCGCACCACCCAGATCGCCGCACACACGAACACGCCCAGTCCGATCAGCACCAGCACCGGAAGCACGATGGCCAGCACCGACATGACCACGCTGCCGATGTCCTCGGCCGTGCTGGCGACCGGCGCGCCGAGCCCTCCGGTCGTCGCATTGACCACGGGCCGGGAAGCCGATTTCACACCGTGGACGCAGAGGGCGATCACCACACCCGCCGCGATGGGCACCCACTGGTTCGAGGAGAAGAACGCTCCCGGATCGGCGACGGTCACCGTCTCGGAGGACGAACCCGCGCCGAACGCCAGGCCACCCGCGGTCGGCCGGACGAACGTCTGCACCACGTCGTTCACGTGGTCGACCACCGGGACCTTGTCCGCCACCACCTCGATCGCCAGCAGGACCGCCAGGATCGTGAGGGTCCAGCCGTTGGACACCCAGGCCCAGCCGGCCGGCAACTCGATGGCGTCGGTGTAGCGGGCCAGCAAGCCCATGGTGAGCAGGGGTATGTAGGCGTTCAGGCCGGCCGACGCGGCCAGACCGGTACCGGTCAATGCTTCGAGCACGATCTCAGCATGGCACCGCCGCGCTCGTGGTGCCCGCCGGGCGATGGCGTGACGTCAGGTACCGTCGCTGCGTGCGCCTGGTCATCGCGAAATGCTCTGTGGACTATGTCGGCCGCCTCTCCGCCCACCTGCCTCCGGCGGTGCGGCTGCTGATGGTCAAAGCCGACGGTTCGGTGTCGATCCATGCCGACGACCGTGCCTACAAGCCGCTCAACTGGATGAGCCCGCCCTGCAAGCTGCAGGAGGCCCCGGGCGTCTGGAAGGTGGTCAACAAGGCCGGCGAGGAGCTGCGGATCACCCTGGAGGAGGTCTTCCAGGACTATTCGTACGAGCTGGGCGCCGACCCCGGACTCCAGAAAGACGGCGTCGAGGCGCACCTCCAGGAGTTGCTGGCCAAACACCCGGAGACCTTCGGGGCGGGCTTCACCCTGGTCCGCCGCGAGTTCATGACCGCCATCGGGCCGGTCGACCTGCTCTGCAAGGACGCCGACGGCGGCTCGGTCGCGGTCGAGGTCAAACGGCGCGGCGAGATCGACGGCGTGGAGCAGCTCACCCGGTACCTGGAGCTGATGAACCGTGATCCGCTGCTCGCCCCGGTGAAGGGCGTCTTCGCGGCACAGGAGATCAAGCCGCAGGCCCGGGTGCTCGCCACCGACCGCGGTATCCGCTGCGTCGTCGTCGACTACGACGCCCTGCGTGGCATGAAGCGCGACGAACTGACCCTCTTTTAAAGGCATTCATCCGGTACGCCCGGATTTCAGCGTGCGGCCAGCTCCACCCGCTCCGGTGAGGTGGAGACGGTCATGTAGGCGAGCGTGCCCACGACGGCGACACCCAGCTGAAAGAGCAACAGGGACCAGGTGGCCGGCGCGGCCGTCACCAGGGCGACCACCGTGGGCAGCGCCAGGATCAGCAGGTCCAGGCCGGCGAAGGCGTGCAGGAGCGGGCCGGTAGGGACCGAACCCATCGGCGTCTCGAACGGCAGCAGATCGTTGCGGACCAGACCGGTCCGGGCCGCCCGCAACCCCGCGATCGCGCCGACCGGGCCCAGCGCCAGGCCCAGCGGCCACCACTGGCCCGGCGGGAGCGCGCCGGTCAGCTGGAGCTGGCCCAGCGCCAGGGTGGCCCAGACCGTGCCCACCGCGGCCGGCACCCACAGCCGCTGCCACAGGGCCTGCCGTGAGGTCAGGCCCAGCAGGCGCAGCAGCACCGGGTTGGTGGCATCGGTCCGTACCGGGGCCGTCGTGGTGCGGGCCACGACCATCGTGCCGATCAACAGCGTGCCGGCGAGCAGCCAGGCCGGGGCGCCGGACAGCAGCAGCGGCAGCGTGGTGGCGGCCGCCGCCCACAGCAGGCGCGGCAGACGCCGCCGGGCCAGCAGCAGATCCTGCCCGGTCAGTGGTGGCAGGCGGCGCGGCAATGGGGTGGACCGCAGGCGGCGGTGCGCCCAGTAGCGGCGCTCCAGCATGTCGGCCAGAAACGACGGCTCCACGCCGTACACCGAGTCGGCCAGGGTGCCGGCCGTCTTCGCCGACTCCAGGATGCGGTCGTTCGGAGTGCGGGCGAGGTCGCGTACGGCGAGAAGGAGACCGGCGGCGGCGACCACCGTGAGCAGCCCGGTGAGCGGAACCACGACGGCGGCCGGCGGCCACCCGCCCGGGGTGGGCGGCGTCCACCCGGCCTCCTCGGCGACCAGCGTGGCCAGCCCCGCGGCGATCGCCAACCGGGCGACCGTGTCGGCGATCCGGCCCGTCCGGGGCCTGGCCTGCGCGAGCGCGGCGGCCAGGGTGAGCAGCACACCCAGCACGGCACCGGTCCCGGTCAGGGCGATCGTGCCGGTGGAGGCGGCGTGACCGAGGATGCCGAGAGCCGTGGCGGCCCCGGCCAGTGCCGCGCCGACCGCCGCGACGGCCAGCGTGGGCGACAGCAGCCGGCGGCGGCTCACCGGTGCGGTGAGCAGGAAGTACGCGGCCGGGCGGCTGACCGTGACCGGGCCCAGCCGGCGCAGCGTGGCGAAGATCAGCCCGGCGCAGACGGCGGCCCACGCCAGCGCGCCGGAGCCGGTGAGGCTCGGGACCAGCGGGCTGAAGACCGCCGCCAGCGTCTCCTGCGCCATGGCGGCCAGCACCAGGACCGAGAAGACGAACACGTACGCCGTGGCGGCGGTCTCCCCACGATCGCGGTGGGCGGCCTGGGTCCGGCGGATCCAGCGGCGCACCGGCCGCAACTCGACGACGGTCACAGCACGTCCATCGAGATGATGTCGGCGCCCGAGGCGACCGCGAACTTGTCGTCGTGGCTGGCCAGCAGCAGCGAGCCGCCACCGGCCAGGTAGTCGGCGAGCATCCCGGCGACCATGGCCCGGCCGTCCGGGTCCAGCCGCTGCTCCGGCTCGTCCAGGATGAGCAGCCCGCTCGGGCGCAGCAGCACCAGCGCCAGGGTGAGCCGCTGCTTCTGGCCCGAGGAGAGCGACGGCGGGATGGCGTCGGCGTGCCCGCCCAGCCCGAACCGCTCCAGCGCCTCGTCGATGCCCGCCTCGGCCGGGTCCTGCCCGTGCGCCCGGCAGACCAGCTCGGCGTGCTCGCGGGCGGTCAGGCCCGGGTACCAGGTCGGCGGCTCCACCGTGGTGGCCACCGCCCGCCAGAAATCCGGGCGGTCGCCGGGCTCGCCGCCGAACACCCGGATCACGCCCGAGTCGGGACGCTGCAGGCTGCTCACACAGCGCAGCAGCGTGGACTTGCCGATGCCGTTCTCGCCGGTGACACAGACGCCGGCGCCGGCCGGGACGGTGAGTCCCACATCCACCAGCACCGGCGTCGAACCGTAGCTCACATTCAGATCATTGACTTCGACTGCGGGATGATCGGCCACTCCGTCGAGACTAAGGCTTGCGTCCATACAGCAGGCGCAGCGCTTTCACGATCTGCTTCACCTGGGCCGGGGTCCGTTCGAAGGTCATCGCCGGGAGCAGGGACGGGCCACGCCGTACGGTGATCGCCTTGGCACGGGCGAACTCGCGCAGCCCGTCGTCGCCGTGGATGCGCCCGAAGCCGGACTCGCCGACCCCGCCGAACGGCAGGTTGCCCATGCCGACGAAGGTGAGCGTCCCGTTCACCGCGACCATGCCGGAGCGCAGGCGGCGGGCGATCCGGATCGCGTTCTTCTTTCCGAAGACGGAGCCGCCCAGGCCGTACGGGGTGTCGTTGGCCTTGGTGACGGCCTCGTCGGCGTCCCGGACCCGGGTGATGGTGAGGGTCGGTCCGAAGGTCTCCTCACGGATCTCCGACGAGTCCTCGGGCACGTCCACCAGCACGGTGGGGGAGACGTACGGCGCCTGCACGGCCTCCGCGCCGCCGAGCACCGCCCGGCCGCCCTTGGCCAGCGCGTCCTCGATGTGGTCGCGGATGATGTCGAGCTGCTTCGGCATGGTGATCGGGCCGATCTCCTCGCCGGTGCGCAGCTTTCCGGCCTTCGCCACGACGGCGTCCACGAACCGGTCGTAGACCGGCTCCACGGCGTAGACCCGTTCGATGCCGATGCACGTCTGCCCGGCGTTGGTCATGGCGCCCCAGACGGCGGCCTCGGCGGCCGCCTCCACGTCCGCGTCGGCGTCGACGATCAGCGCGTCCTTGCCGCCGGCCTCGATCACCACCGGGACCAGGTTCTCCGCGCAGGCGGCCATCACCTTCTTGGCGGTGGCGGTCGAGCCGGTGAAAGCGATCTTGCCCACTCCGGAGCGGCACAGCGCGCCACCGACGTCACCGAGCCCGTGCACCACCTGCAGCACCGGGTGCTCCGGCACCACCTCGGCGAACGAGTCGGCCAGCCACTGACCGACCACCGGCGTGTACTCGCTCGGTTTGAGGACGATCGCGTTGCCGGCCGCCAGGGCGCCGCTGATCGGGCCGATCGGGGTGACGATCGGATAGTTCCACGGGCCGATCACGCCGACCACGCCGAACGGCTGGTACTCCAGGTGGCCGGAGTGCTCGGCGACCAGCAGCCGGGTCCGGACGCGGCGCGGCCCGAGCACCCGCTTGGCGTTGCGGGCCGCCCAGTCCAGGTGTTCGACGGCGGCGGTGGCCTCGATCAGGCCGTCGGTGACCGGCTTGCCGGACTCGCGGTGGGTCAGTTCGGCGAGCTCCTCGATCCGCTGCACGATCAGCGAACGCCAGCGCAGCAGCCGGGTCTTACGGCCGTCGAAGCCGAGGCTCCGCCACCAGACGGCCGCCGCGCGGGCGCGATCGACGGCCGCGAGGACCGCCTTCTCGTCGGCGACCGGTACGCGCCCGGCCTCCTCGCCGGTGGCCGGGTTCGTCGAGATCAGCTGGCCGTCCTCGATCACGGGCAGGCCGGGAACGTGAGTCGCCGTCATGTCCGCGAGTCTAGGGTGATTGTTACCAATGAGTCACTACGTACGCTTGAGGTTGTGAGCCCCCGCCGTAATCGCCCCCGGTCCGCCAAGAAGGAAGAGGAACGGCCCGACCGTCCCGGCATCACCGAGGACCGCGTCCAGCAATGGCAGGACGGTGAGTACATGGTGCGGAACGTGTTCGGCGGGGCGGCGGTGAAGACGTACCGCTGCCCGGGTTGCGTCCAGGACATCCGGCCGGGCGTGGCGCACGTGGTGGCCTGGCCGGTGGACGACCGTGGCGGCCTCACCGACCGGCGGCACTGGCACACCGGCTGCTGGCGGGCCCGCGACCGTCGCGGTCCGGGAGTGGAGCGATCGCGCAGCGCCCCACGCTATGGTCGATGATCCCGGTATGACCAAACACATCCGTGCCAACTCGATCCTCCCCGCGCACCGGGAGGACATCGAGCTACACACCGCCGACGGCGTCACCCTCGTCGGTGAGCTGGCCCGCCCGCTCGACCGCGAACCGGTGGCCACCCTCGTCTGCCTGCACCCGCTGCCCACCCACGGCGGCATGATGGACAGCCACGTCTACCGCAAGGCGGCGTGGCGGCTGCCCGCCCTGGCCGGGATCGCCGTGCTGCGGTTCAACACGCGCGGCACCAGCAGCGTCCGGGGCACCAGCGGCGGGACGTTCTCGCAGGCGGTGGACGAGCGCTACGACGTGGCCGCCGCGATCGAGTTCGCGGAGTTCGCCGACCTGCCGCACATCTGGCTGGTCGGCTGGTCCTTCGGCACCGACCTCACCCTCATGTACGGGCTGGACCCGGCGGTCACCGGCGCGATCCTGCTCTCCCCGCCGCTGCGTTTCGCCCAGCCGGAGCATCTGGCCGCGTGGGCCGGGTCGGGCAAGCCGCTGACCGCGCTGATCCCCGAGTTCGACGACTATCTGCGCCCGGCCGAGGCGGCCGAACGGTTCGCGGCGATCCCGCAGGCGGAGGTGGTGCCGATGGCCGGCGCCAAGCACCTGTGGGTCGGCGACGCCGAGACGGTCCTGGACGAGATCGTTCGCCGGACGGCCCCCGGGGTGCCGACCCCGCTGCCGTCGACGTGGGACGGCCCGATGGAGACCGGCGACGCCAGCGCCTACGCCGACCGGACGGTCGCCGCCTTCAACGCTCCTCAAGACTAGGGAAGGTCACCTCGCGCAGGATCAGCTGGACGGCGGCCACCATCGGGATCGCGACCAGGGCGCCGACGACCCCGAACAGCCCGACCCCGACCAGGGCCGCCACCAGCGCCGCGACGTCACTGACCCGCACCGACCGGCGCATCACCCGCGGGTAGATCAGATAGTTCTCCACCTGCTGGTAGATGACGAAGAACACGATGCAGACGATCCCGTCGGTGACCGAGGACGCCAACCCGACCAGGCTCACCACGACGGCGCCGATGGTCGCGCCGATCTGCGGGATCAGGTCGCACACGGCGACCACCACGGCCAGCGCGAACGGGTAGGCCAGGCCCAGCACGAGCGCCAGCACGAAGGTGCTCGTCCCGGCCAGGATCGCGATCGCCAGCGCCCCGACCATGTAGGCGCCCACCTTGGTGAGGATCTCGTCGGTGAGCAGCTCCACCCGCTCCCGGCGGGAGGCCGGCGCCAGGCGGTACCCGGTCGCCTTGATCCGGTCGAAGGCGGCCATGAAGTAGATCGTCAGCACCAGCACGGTCAGGATGTTGAAGATCGTGCCGAACAGCAGCCGGGCGCCGCCGACCACTCCGCCCAGGGCGTTGCCGATCGTCCCGGCGTTCACCGCGCCCTGCACCCTGTTCGCGATGTCGTACCGCTGCACCAGTTCGTTGACCGTCTCGCTGCGGCGCAGGCCCTCGACCACCCCGGGAGCGTTGTTGATCAGCTCGGTGGTCTGCGTGACCAGCGGCGGGATCAGCGCCACCAGGCCGCCGACCAGCAGCAGGACCACGCTCAGCGCCACGACCGCCACGGCTGCGGCGCGCGGCAGGCCCCAGCGGCGCAGCCGGCTCACGGCCGGGTTGAGGCCGATCGCCAGGAACAGCGCGATGAAGATCAAAACCAAGATGGAAGCGGCATTTCGTACGCCGAGGAAGAGCGTGTACGCCATGATCGCGCCCAGGCCGAAGAGGAAGCCGAGCAGGACCGGATTACGCCGGCTCAGCGGGGGGCCGGGCGTGCCGAAGGGTTTGTCCTCAATGGGCGGAGGGGGCGGCGGAGGCGGTTCGGTGGTGGGCGGCTCGGCGGACATCGATAGAGGCTATCGCCGCCGGGCCACCCTCTGCCACCGGTGACTAGTCGGCCTCGGCCGGCACCCGGCTCGCCTGCGGCACCGTCACCTTCGCCGAGGCGGTGACCTTGGCGGGTGGCTCCTTGTCGGCCGCCTGCCCCGCCGCCGGGGCAGGCGGGTCCGCGGGGTGCCCGTCGTCCTCCGGCTCGGCGGCGGCCGCCAGCACCGCGGCGGCGGCCAGCTCGGCCACGCGTTTCGCCTCTTTCTGCACCTGACGGCGAACCTCGGCGGCGTGCCGCTCGGCCGCCTCACCGGAGCGCTTGGCCTCGGCGACCCGCTTCAGCTCGGCCTCCAGCTGCTGTTGCGTCTCGGCGAGCCGCTGCCGGATCCGCTCGGTCTCCTGCCCGGCCGCCTTCGCCTCCTCCTGCGAGGCGCTCCGCCGCTTCTCGGCGTCGGACACCTCGGCGAGCGCGGCCTCCAGCTCGCGGCCCGCCTGGGCGATCTTCTCCTGCTGGGCGGCGATCTCCTTGCGAACCGCGGTGGCCTGGTCGTCGGAGCGGCGCAGCACCTCCTCGGCGTACTTGTCGGCCTCACTGCGCAGGTCGGCGCACTGCTTCTCGACGCCGGCCCGCATCTGACCCAGCTCCTCGATCACCGAGTGCCGGCGCAGCGCCAGCTCGTGCTCGACCGCGGCCTTGAGATCGGCCTGCTCGCGCTCCGCCTCGGCGCGCTGCGCGGCGATCTCGGCTTGCGTCCTCTCCCGCAGCGCCTTGAGCTCCTGCTCCGCCTGCATCCGGGTGGACTGCACGTAGCCGTCCACTTCGGCGCGGGCGCGCTGAGCGTCCTGAGTGGCCTTCTCGACGATGTGCTTGCCCTCGTTGCGGGCCCGCCCCAGAACCGCCTCGGCCTCGGCGCGCATCTGCTCGGCGGACTGCCGGGCGGCCGCCATCGCCTTGTCGGTGGCCGCCCGCTTCGCGGCGTCCACCTTCTCCTCCTCGGCGCGGCGCGCGGCCAGGGCGATCTCGAAGTCCCGGATGCCGTCGTGGGCGTGCGCCTCGGCCTCCGCCCGGATCCGTTCCGCCTCGGCGAGCCGGCTCGCGATGTCGTCGGTGGCGGACGCCTTGATCGCCTCGGCCTGCTCCTCGGCGAGGATCAGGATCTGCTCCACCCGCTTGCCGAGGTGCCGGAACGACACCTCGCCGCTGATCCCGGAGTCGCGCCGGGCCTGGGTGAGCTCCGCCTGCAGGCCCTTGATCTGCGCGCTCAGCGCCTGGATCTGCGAATACGCCTGCTCGCGGTCGTTGAGGAGGGCGGCTATCTCGTTCTCCGCCCGGGTCACGTATCGCTCGACCTGCTTCTTCTCATAGCCCCGGAGGGCCGTCTCGAAGCTGGGCTCGGTGGCCGCCTCTCCGCCGAGACCGAAGATTTCACCGCCGTGCGACATGCTGTCCATCCTCACATACGCATCGTCCCGTGGCGTGTCGATACACACCGGGTTGGAAGAGACCATGCGGGTAGTTGCGATTTGTCTGACCTCGGTTTGCAAACCCAGGCAAGCGCCCAAACGAGTCAGGCCGTACCGGAGAAACTCCGGTACGGCCTGATTTCGTCATGTCCCGCCCGGCGGGTTCACCGTCGCGCATACGCGTCGGTACCGCAACCGGAGGGCGGTCAGCGTCTGGTCAGGATTGGTTCTGAGCCGGCACCGGCTCCTCGGCGGCCTCCGCCTCGCCGGCCTTATCGGCCTGCGGAGTCTCCTGCTCAGGGGCCCGCTGGGCGGGCGCCTCGGCCGGTTTCGCGGCGGCGGCGGCAGCCGCGGCGGCGGCCGGAGCGGCAGCCCCGCCGACCCCCGGGACGAGCCCGGAGAGGCCGGACAGCATCTGCCCGAGCTGGTTGGTGACCGCGTCCTTCTGACGAGTGAGGTCCTCGACCTCCCGGCGTGCCGCCTGGGTGGTCAGCTCGGCCTCGGTCCGGGCCTCGCTGAGCAGCCGGTTGCCCTCGGCGCGGGCCTCGGTGACGGTCTTCTCCGCCAGGGCGCGCGCCTTCTCCACGGTTTCCGAGGAGTAACGCTCGGACTCGACCCGGCGGCTCTCGGCGCGCTGCTCGATCTCCTTGGCGCGGTCCTCGGCGGCGCGGGCCCGCTCCTCGGCCTCGGAAACCATCTTCTGGGTGGCGGCGACCTGGGCGGCGTGCCGTTCCGACTCCTCGCGCTCGGCCTTCTCCCGGCGCTCGGCGATCTCCAGGGCCAGGGCCTGGAGATCCTTGTCGCGCTTGTCGCGGGCGTCGGTGAGCAGCTTGGTGGCCTCGGCGCGCTTCTCCTCGGCCTCCCGGGCGGCCTTCGCCCGGGCCTGGGTGATCTCCCGCTCGGCGGTGGCGCGCATCGAGGCGACCTCGCGCTCCACGGTCGACTTGAGCTCGGCGACCTCGTGCGCCGTGACCGTCCGGAGCTGCTTGGTCTCCCGGTCGGCGTCCGATCGCAGCGTGTCGGCCTCGCGGCGGGCCTGGACACGCGTCTCGGCGGCCTCCCGCTCGGCGTGCGTGCGCACCTGGCCGGCCTCGCGCTCGGCGGTCGCCTTCATGGCGGCGGCCTCGGCGCGGGCCTTGTCGGTGATCTCACGGGCCTCGAGACGGGCCGCGGAGAGAATGCCCTCAGACTCCCGCTTCGCCTCGTTGCGGTGATCGTTCGCCTGTTCCTCGGCGAGACGCAGGATCTGCTCGACCCGGGTGCCCAGCCCGGAGAGCGTCGGCCGGTTGTTCTCCTCCAGCAGCTTGTTGCTGTCGGCCAGCTTCTGCTCGAGCGCGTTGAGCCGCTGCTCGGCCTGGCGCAGCCGGCGCTGAGCGTCGTTCATCCGCTGCTCGGCCTCGCCGCGGGCCTGCTCGGACTGGTTCAGCGCGGCGAGCAGCCGTCCGATGTGTCCATCGACCTGGTGACGGTCGTAGCCGCGGAGCACGACCGTGAAGTCGTGCTGCGAATTCGCGGTCTCGAAGAAGGCCAGGTTCTGATCCTGCTGCTGGGGCATTGCGCCATCCTGGCGAGAAGAGAACGGACATGCAAGAGCCGGGGGGCATCCCGACCGCATCGTAGATCAGCTTTGACCTGGACCGTCGCGCGGCCCCGGACCGTTCGGGCGAAGGCCCCGGCCTACCGGCCGGTCCGGTGTCCTCCCGCCGCCACCTGGACAGTCGGGGCTTCGGGCGATCCCGGCCCCACCGTCGACGTCGTCGGCCCTGCTCAATGGGCACGATCCTGCCAGGTGACCGGGGCCACGTCAGGTCGAATCACCCGACCGGTGTACCCCCTTCCGCGGGCTCGACCAGCTCCACCAGCACACCTCCGGCGTCCTTCGGGTGGACGAAGTTGATCCGGGAACCGGCGGTGCCACGTTTGGGGGCGTCGTACAGAAGGCGCAAACCGCGGGCCCGCAGCGCGTCGGCGGCCGCCTCGACGTCGGCCACCGTGTAGGCCAGCTGCTGCAGGCCGGGGCCGCTGCGATCGAGGAACTTCGCGATCGCCGAGTCGGGGCGGGCCGGCGCCAGCAGTTGCAGCCGGGGCCCGGCGCCGTCGCCGACCGCGAGCATCGCCTCCTGTACGCCCTGCTCCTCGTTCGTCTCCCGGTGCACGCAACAGAGGCCGAAGGTCGCCGTGTAGAAGGCGATGGCCTCGTCCAGGTCGGGCACCGCTACGCCGACGTGGTCGATGCGGAGCAGTCCGGGCAATGTGACATTCTCGTTCGGTCCGGAGCTCGGGGTGTCGTCTGTCATGCGGCTAGTCTCGGACCTGACCCATCGTTAAGGCCACCCGGGTTTCCCGAACCCGGTCGTCGCAGATCGGATCGTGACCATGACCAGCTCCGTCATCGTCAGTGGCGCCCGGACCCCGATGGGGCGCCTGCTGGGCAACCTGAGGCACCTGCCCGCCACCGCCCTGGGCGGCCACGCGATCGCGGCGGCGCTGAGCCGCGCCGGCGTCGGCCCCGAGCGCGTGGAGTACGTGATCATGGGCCAGGTGCTCCAGGCCGGCTGCGGCCAGATCCCGGCCCGGCAGGCCGCCGTGGCGGCCGGCATCCCGATGACCACGCCCGCCCTCACCGTCAACAAGGTGTGCCTGTCCGGCATCGACGCCGTGGCCCTCGCCGACCAGTTGATCCGGGCCGGTGAGTTCGACGTGGTGGTGGCCGGTGGCATGGAGTCCATGACCAACGCGCCGCACCTGCTCACCGACCAGCGCCAGGGCCGCAAGTTCGGTGACGTGCTGGTGCGTGACCACACCGCGTTCGACGGCCTGATGGACCCCTGGGCCGGCATCTCGATGGGCGAGTCCACCGAGGCGAGCGGGGCACACCTGGGCATCACCCGGGAGCAGCAGGACGCGTTCGCCGCCCGCAGCCACCAGCGGGCCGCCGCGGCCCAGCGGGACGGCCGGTTCGCCGAGGAGATCGCCGCGGTCCCGGCCGGCGGCCGGGAGCCCGGCCAGGTGATCGACACCGACGAGGGGGTCCGCCCCGGCACCACCGCCGAGTCGCTGGCCGCCCTCCGCCCGGCCTTCACCCCGGACGGCACGATCACCGCGGCCAGCGCGTCACCGATCTCCGACGGCGCGGCCGCGCTGATCGTGATGAGCAAGGAGAAGGCCGAGGAGCTGGGCCTGGACTGGATCGCCGAGATCGTGTCGCACGGCAACGTGGCCGGGCCGGACAGCTCGCTGCAGTCCCAGCCGTCCAACGCCATCAAGCACGCGCTCGGCAAGGCCGGGCTGGCGGCGGACGACCTCGACCTGGTCGAGATCAACGAGGCGTTCGCCCAGGTGGTCATCCAGTCGGCCCGCGAGCTGAAACTCGACGAGGAGATCGTCAACGTGAACGGTGGCGCCATCGCGCTCGGTCACCCGATCGGCATGTCCGGAGCCCGGCTGGTGCTCACCCTGGCGCTGGAGCTCAAGCGCCGCGGCGGCGGGCTCGGCGCGGCCGCGCTCTGCGGTGGCGGCGGCCAGGGCGACGCGCTGATCATCAAGGTGCCGGCGGCGTGACCCCGAGGCGGACCCGTGATGTGCCCGCTCTCGTCGCCGCGGCCCGGGAGGGCGACGCCCGGTCCGTGGCCAGGCTGATCAGCCTGGTGGAGAACGGGGATCCGGCGCTGCCCGAGGTGGCCGCCGCGATGGCGCCGTTCGCGGGCCGCGCCCAGGTGGTCGGGCTCACCGGCGCCCCCGGTGTGGGCAAGTCCACCACGACCAACGAGTTGGTCCGTGCTCTGCGGCAGGCCGGCGACCGGGTCGGGGTGCTGGCCGTGGACCCGTCCAGCCCGTTCTCCGGCGGGGCGATCCTCGGCGACCGGATCCGCATGCAGGACCACACCGCCGACCCGGGCGTCTACATCCGCTCGATGTCCAGCCGGGGCCTGCTGGGCGGGCTCTCCGCGGCCACCCCGCAGGCGGTCCGGGTGCTGGAGGGCGCCGGCTGCGACGTGGTGCTGGTCGAGACGGTCGGTGTGGGCCAGGCCGAGGTGGAGATCGCCTCCCTGGCCGACACCACACTGGTGCTGCTCGCCCCGGGCATGGGCGACGCCATCCAGGCGGTCAAGGCCGGGGTTCTGGAGATCGCCGACGTCTTCGTGATCAACAAGGCGGACCGCCCCGGCGCCGACGCCACCTACCGCGACATCCAGGGGATGCTGGCGCTCGGCGAACGGGCGGCCGGCGACTGGCGGCCGCAGGTGGTGCGGACCGTCGCGGCCAAGGGCGAGGGCATCGACGACGTGGTGGCCGCGATCGGCAAGCAC
Organism: Actinoplanes sp. NPDC049802; assembly: GCF_040656595.1. NCBI lineage: Bacteria > Bacillati > Actinomycetota > Actinomycetes > Micromonosporales > Micromonosporaceae > Actinoplanes > Actinoplanes sp. NPDC049802. The sequence continues at coordinate 36,837 of NZ_JBFAMR010000054.1, read as the reverse complement.
CGGGACTGGCTGGAGAGCGGCGACCGGCTCCGGGAGCGCCGGGAGCGGCGGGCCGCCGCCGAGATCTCCGCGCTCGCGCTGGGCACGCTCCGCGCCCGGATGGGCGACCTGCGCGAGGGCACGGCGCTGCCGGATCTCGCGGCCCGCGTCGCCGGGGGCGAGCTCGATCCGTACGCCGCGGCCTCTGAGCTCCTGATCGCCCTCGGTCATTGACCGAACCGGGCCAGGGTTCGAGGGTGATCCGCGGGCCTGGATCCTCCGGTACCGGCTTGCGGTGCCATGGCCCGTGGCTCGCCAAGGGATGGTCCGGGCGGGCGGCACACCGGTGTTGTGTGTGGCCTTTCCCCGGCTGACGCCGGCCACCACCTGGACCTCGCCCCGCTCCGGCGCCGTCGGCGAACACGGGCCGGCCACAAGCCGCGCCACGCCGTGCTCCGGCGCCTGTGACGTCCGATATCCAGCGGCCTGGTGGCGACGCGAACAGGCGTGACAGCGTGCGAGACTAGGTAACCATGAGCGACCCACGGACCACTCCGTCGATCTTCACCCGCGGCGCGGTCGATCTCAGCGCGCTGCGTCCCGCGGCACCGGCCAAACCAGCCGCTCCGAGCCGTCCCGCCACCCCCGCCGCCGACCCGGCCGCCGGGGCGCCGGGCCCGGTGCCCGGCGTGACACCGGAGACGATCATCGACGTCACCGAGGCCGATTTCCAGGCCGTTCTGGAGCGATCGCTGACCACTCCGGTGCTTCTGGACTTCTGGGCCGACTGGTGCGACCCGTGCAAGAAGCTGTCGCCGGTGCTGGAACGCCTGGCCGCCGAGTACGGCGGGGCGTGGATCCTCGGCAAGGTCAATGTGGATCTCAACCCGCGCCTGGCCCAGGTCTTCCGGGTGCAGGGCATTCCGCAGGTGACCGCCGTGATCGGCGGGCAGCCGGTGGAAGGCTTCAGCGGAGTCCTGCCCGAGGCCCAGATCCGGCAGTACATCGACGCCGTCCTGAAAGCCGCCGGCGTCGACGTGGCCACCCCCGAGGACCCGCGCCTCGACGCCGCCGACGACGCGCTGATGACCGGCGACCTGGACGCGGCCGAGGCGGCGTACCGGAAGATCCTGGCCGAGTCGCCCGCCGACGCGGCCGCCGAGTCCGGCCTCGCCCAGGTCGAGCTGTACCGGCGGATCAGCGGCGTCGACCCGGCGTCCGCGCTGGCCAAGGCCGCCGCCGACCCCGACGACGTGGCGGCCCAGCGGCTCGCCGCCGACATCGAGGTGCTCAGCGGCCAGGCCCCGGAGGCGTACGCGCGGTTGGTCGCCCTCGTGAAGCGCACCAGCGGTGAGGAACGGGAAGCCGTCCGCAAGCACCTGCTGTCGCTGTTCATCGTGGCCGGGCCGGACGACCCCGCGGTCGCCGGCGCACGGCGTGCGCTGGCCAGCGCGCTCTTCTAGGCTGCGGTTCTCGAACGAAGGAGGGCGTCGTGCGCCGCATCGCCGTTCTGGACGCGCCGTCCAATCTCGGCCTGCGCCCGCCGACCGCGACGTCGGTGCCGGGCTGCGCCAAAGCGCCCGGCGCCCTCCGCGATCAGGGCCTGCTCACCCGTCTCGCCGCCCGCGACGCCGGCTGCCTCACCCCGCCGCGGTACGACGCGGGCGACTGGCGTCCCGGCGACGGTGTCGCCCACGCCGCCGAGATCGCCGCCTACTCGCGGGCGCTCGCCGACCGGATCGGCGCCATCATCGACGGCGGCGAGTTCCCGGTCGTGCTCGGTGGTGACTGCTCCATCCTGATCGGAGCCGGCATCGCCATGCACCGGCTCGGCGACGCGGTCGGCGGCCGCATCGGCCTGGTGTTCGTGGACGGTCACTCCGACTTCCGGCACCCCGGCAACGCGTCGTACGTGGGCGCCGCCGCCGGTGAGGACCTCGCCCTCGTCACCGGCCGGGGCCAGGCCGACCTCGCCGCCATCGAATCCCGCCGCCCCTACTTCCGCGACATCGACGTGGTCGTCCTCGGCATCCGCGCGCAGGACGAGTACCGCCTCGACCTCCAGGCCGCTGGCATAGTGACCCGCCCGGTCCCCGCGCTCCGTGCCGAAGGCGCCGCCCGCAGCGCCCAGTGGGCCAGGGACCAGCTCGTCGACTGCGCCGGCTACTGGGTGCACATGGACGTCGACGTCCTCGACCCGGCCGTCATGCCCGCCGTCGACGCCCCCGACCCGGGCGGCATCGCCTTCCCGGAGCTGGAGCTGCTGCTGGCCGGCCTGGTCGAATCGCCCCACTGCCTGGGCGTCGAGATCACCGTGTTCGACCCGGACTACGACCCGGACGGCCGCTACGCGGCGGAGATAACGTCGGCGGTGGTCAGCGGCCTCTCCCCGGTCCGCGCCACCAGCCCGCGCCCGGATCTGGTCGCGGCTCGCCGTGACCTGGCCGGCCCGGCGGCGGCCAAGGCCGGTCCCGCCGGCGCGTCCGGTTCGGCCGCGTCGACAGTCGCCGGTGCCGGGTCGCCCGGTGCGGGCCAGGCGGACCCCACCGAGGCCGCTCAGGGCGGTGACGCGCACATCGATCCGGTGCGGGAGGCGCCTCGGACGGACGCGGAGACCGTCCTGGCCGTCGCTCTCGGCACGGCGCGTAACGACGGCCGTGACCCGGCCGGGACTGACGACGGCGCCTCCGATGACCGGGATGGAAACGAGTCCGAGCGGGAATCGAGCGAATCCCCGGGCGAGGCCGCCATCAGCGAGGAGACGTCCGCCGATCACGGCGAGCCGGGTGACGGTGCCGCCGACCACGAGCCGGATGACGGTGCCGCCGTTCGTGAGCGGGGTGACGGTGCCGCCGACCACGAGCCGGTGGGCTCGGATTCGGGTGAATCCGATGTGGACGCGGCCGATCGGAGCGCCGTCGAGGTGGATGGGTACGAGCCGGCGGCCGCGGCCGATGAGGATCCCGGATGGCGCGGGAAACGGGACACCAACGAGGTCCGCCTGCTCACCCGGCCGCTGGGTTCGGCGCCGCTGCTCGACTCGGAGCCACTGCCCGCGACCCGCCCCGGCATGCTGCGCCCACGCCCGCCGGCCGATCCGCCGGTGGTGGGCGGCTTCGGCCCGCCTGCGGCCGGGCCGGGCCCGATCGGCGGCTTCCCGCAGGGCGCCGCCTGACCGTGGTAACCCTGCCGGTTGTTCGGCGTGCGATCGTGGGCCCTTCTCAGAGAACGAACGCGACCAGGACCCGCCGCTGAGCAGGCCGCCCTACCGGTGAAGACCGCGTCACAGCGCAGGTGGACGGGGACTCGGAGGATGACGGGCCGGATGGTGCCGTGTCGCCCGGTGGGCGGGGGACCGGCAGCCAGGGCTATGTGTGCTTTGCGAACGCGACACCCGTGGTGGGTGTGATGACACCCGCTGCGGGTGTCATGGTTCCGGGACGCACATGGCCGTGATCCGTGTCCGGTCTTCTCGGATGGGGTCCGCGGTGTCCGCCGGTCGATTCGGGCCGGCCCGGCCGCGGGCGGGGCGAGGTGGAGGGTGACCGGAGTCGTCAGCCCGGCGGGCGCGCCGCGGCCTCGACCCGGCGGTTGATCGCGGGGCGCCACGGGACGGTCCGGGTTCGAAGGTGACGGTTTGTCCCGTACCGGAAAAGGGCTTCGGCGTGAGTGGCCACCCGCATTGCTCGAGGGTGGCCACTCACGCGGGGAGTGGTGGGGGTCAGTTCAGGGCGGTGAGGAAGCGCTTGACGACCGGGACGGCGGCTTCGGTGCCGGCGCCGCCCTTCTGGACCATGACGGCGAAGGCGATGTCGCCCTGGTAGCCGATGAACCAGGAGTGGGTGTCTTCGGAGCCGGTCTGGAATTCGGCGGTTCCGGTCTTGCCGTGGACGGGCTTGCCGGGGACGGTGCGCAGCGCTGTCCCGGTGCCGGAGGTGACGACTTCGCGCATCATCGAGCGCAGGGCGGTGACCGCTTCCTGGTCGAGTGGCGGGGTGGCGGGGGCGGCGCCGGCGGGGGCCGGGTCGAGGACCAGTTTGGGGGCCTGGAACCGGCCCCCGGCGACGGCCGCGGTGGCGGCGGCCATGGCGAGCGGGCTCACCACCGTGCTGCCCTGACCGAAAACGGCCGCTGCCAGTTCGGTTGCGGTGCCACCGTCGGAGACCTGGCCGGTGTGGGCGTCGGCGCCGATGTCCCATTTCGCGCCGAGGCCGAGGGCTCCGGCGGCCTCCTGGAGCCCGGCCGAGCCGAGTTTCGGGGCCAGGGTGGCGAAGGCGGTGTTGCAGGACTTGGCGAAGTCGACGTGGAACGGCACCTTGCCGAGGGCGGCGTCGTGCGAGTTCTTGAACTCACGGCCGTCCACAGTGATCGTTTTCGGGCAGTCGACGACGGTGTTCGCGGTGATCGCGTCGCGCGCCAGCAGCCCGTACGCGGAAACCATCTTGAAGGTCGAGCCGGGCGGCACCTGGCCGGTGAACGCGGTGTTGACTCCGCCCGGGTCGGGCCCGTTGGCGGCGGCCAGCACGGCGCCGTCACTGACCCGGACGGCCACCAGCGAGCTGGGCTGTTTCTCGGCGGCGACGGCCTGGTCGGCGGCGTTCTGCACCCGGGTGTCCACAGTGATCTTCACGGGTTTGCCGGGGACCGGCTCGGAGGTGAAGAGTTCGGTGTCCTCGGTCTGTCCGTCGGCGGCTTCGCGGGCGATGACCACGGAGAGGCCGGAGACGCCGCGCAGGGTGCTGTCGTATCTCTGCTGGAGTCCGCCGTGGCCGGCGTCGTCGCCGACCGCGAGCGCCCCGTTGGAGTCGGCGATGTCCTCCTCGGTGGCCTTGTCGACGGTGCCGAGCAGGGAGCGTGCGAATTCGCGGGTGGGCGCCAGGGACCGGGTCTCCTCGCGGAAGACGGTGCCGGGCAGCGGCCGTACGTCCGACCGGATCTTGTCGTAGACGGCCCGGCGCAGGGTGACCAGCTCGATGAAGGCGCCCGGGTCGGCCTGGTCGACCCTGGTCTTCAGGTTTTTCAGCTCGACGTCGACGTCCACTTCGCGGAACGCGGCGGCCAGGCCCTTCCGGAGTTCGGTGAGATTCGTGATCTTCTCCGGGCTGACCCCGATGACGACGACCTTCTGCGGGCCGAAGAGCGCTTTGCCGTCGGCGTCGACGATGGCGGCGCGTTCCGCGGCGACCCGCCGGAGCCGGAGTTTGTCGCCGGCGGCGAGCTCCGGCTGCACCATGGACGGCTCCCAGACGACCTGCCAGCCGTCGCTGTTCGCCTTGGTGAGCCGGACGGTGCTGGGGTAGGTCCATTCGACGCCGCCGGGCAGGCCCCACTTGACGGTGACGGGTGCGGTCGCGTTGTCGCCCTGGGTCTTGACGTCACCCGCCCCGGAGACCGTGATCTTCTGGTCGAGCAGGTCGCCGTAGAGGTCGCGCATCTGGGTCAGCACGTCCGGCGCGGGGATCTCGGCGCCGGCCGCGGTGACGAATCCGACCTTGGCGAGGTCGCCGCCGGACCAGCCGTTCAGGAACGCGGTGACGGTGTCGCCGGGGCCTTCCGCTGAGCAGCCGGTCAACCCGCCCGCGGTCAGCAGTAGCAGTGCGGCCAGGCCCGCCGGGGTGCGGCGCATGTGGTCCTCCCGTGAACAACCGTGACAATCTTGATTGGCTAGGTCGCACGGTAATGGGTACATGCCCGTCTCGGGTGGCCCGCACCGGGTGATACCGCGCAAACGCCGCCGGCACACCCGGGGTGTGAGGCGGGTCAGGAGGGTAGTTCTAGGCTGTGCTCGACACGTTCGAGCCCACAGTGCCGTGGGTGAGGGGAGCGCCGGACCATGGCTGTCGCCGATGAGGCCACGACCGATTCTGATCAGACCGTCCTCTTGCAGAGCGAGCGACTCACCGAAGAGGGAGTGCTCGACGACGAGGTGCCCAATGCCGAACGGCTGGTGGCCCAGGCGGTCGAGTTGGCGGGCGAGGACCATACGACCGCATCGCTGGTGAGCCGCTTCTGGCGGTTCGCACCGGACGAGGAACTGGTCGGATACACACCCCAGGAGATGTTCGCGGCCGCGGTGGAACACCGCGAGCTGGCCCGCGACAGGCTGCCCGGTGAGCTGAAACTGGCGATCACCGAGCCGTCCGGGTCACAGTCGCACAGCGTCCTGCGGATCGTCACCGACGACATGCCGTTCCTCGTCGACTCGACGATCGCCCTGCTCAACGCCCACAACCTACAGGTGTATCTGACGGTGCACCCGCTGATCGTGGTCCGCCGTGAGCCGCTCGGGGCGCTGGCCCACCTCGAGGCCGAGGTGGAGCCGGACGACGCCATCGAGGGCGATCTGGTGGAGAGCTGGATCCGGATCGAGATCGACCCGGTCCGCCGCCCGGAAGCGCGCGAGCAACTGCTCAACGAGGTGCGGCGGGTGCTCACCGATGTGCGGGACGCGGTGGAGGACTGGCCGCGGATGCGCCAGCGGGCGATGGTCATCTCCGACGAGCTGGCCACCGCGCGCGGTGCCGCGGGCTCGCTGCCGGTGCCGGACAAGGACGTCACCGACTCGATCGAGCTGCTCAAGTGGCTGGCCGACGATCACTTCACCTTCCTGGGCTACCGGGAGTACCGGCTGGACGACGGGGTCCTGTCCGCGGTTCCGGGCACCGGGCTGGGCATCCTGCGCGGGGCGAGCAAGCCGCGCCGGCTGGCCGAGGAGATGGCCCCGGAGATCTACGAGCGTGCCATGGAGAAGCGGCTCCTGGTGATCACCAAGGCCAACTCGCGGGCCACCGTGCACCGCTCCGCGTACCTCGACTACGTCGGTGTGAAGCTGTTCGACGACGCGGGCGACGTGGTGGGCGAGCGGCGTTTCCTGGGACTGTTCTCCAGTTCGGCGTACCGGACCAGCGTCCGTGAGCTGCCGGTGGTCAAGCGCAAGGTGCAGGAGGTGATGGACCGCTCCGGCCTGTCGCCGCGCGGCCACTCCGGCAAGGACCTGCTGCAGATCCTGGAGACCTACCCCCGCGACGAGCTCTTCCAGATCAAGACCGACGACCTGTACGAGGCGGTCATCGGCGTGCTGCGGATGGCCGGCCGCCGGCAGCTGCGCCTCTTCCTGCGCCGCGACGGGTACGGCCGGTTCATCTCCTGCCTCATCTACCTGCCCCGGGACCGGTTCACCACCGGCAACCGGCTGCGCATGCAGGAGATCCTGCTGCGTGAGCTGAACGGTGTCGGGGTGGACTACACCACCCGGGTGACCGAGCGGATGCTGGCGCGGGTGCACTTCATCGTGCGTACCGACCCGGCCGCCCCGCCCGGTCATCCGGATCCGAACGAGCTGGCCGAGCTGCTGGCCGACGCGACCCGCATGTGGGACGACGACTTCTCCCTGGTGCTGGAGCGCAAACTCGGCGACGAGCAGGCGCGGCGGCTGTTCCAGCGGTATTCGCCGGCCTATCCGGAGAGCTACAAGAACACGCACACGCCGTACGAGGGAATGCAGGATCTGGCCAAACTGGAGCTGCTGGAGGAGCCCGGCCAGCTGGCCATGCACCTGTTCCGCCGGCGGCGGCTGGGCGCGGACGGCACCCCGGAGCCGGACGAGCGCGACATCCGGTTCAAGGTCTACCGGTACGGCGAGCCGATGATGCTCTCCGCCGTCCTGCCGGTGCTGCACTCGCTGGGCGTCCGGGTGACCGACGAGCGGCCGTACGAGATCCGCCGCCCCGACGGGGTCATCTACCTGTACGACTTCGGCCTGCTGCCCCCCGCCGCCCACCGTGAGCTGGCCGAGGTCCGCCCGCAGGTGGAGAACGCCTTCGCGGCCGCCTGGCGCGGTGAGACCGAGGTGGACGGTTTCAACGAGCTGGTGCTGCGGGCCGGTCTGACCTGGCGGCAGGTGGTCGTGCTGCGGGCCTACGCCAAGTATCTGCGCCAGGCCGGGCACGTCTTCACCCAGCAGTACGTGGAGTCGACCTTCATCGCGTACCCGGAGATCGCGGGTCTGCTGGTGCGGCTCTTCGAGACCCGGTTCTCCCCGGCGCTGCCGATCGGGGAGGCCGAGCGGAACCGCCGGGCGGGCGTGCTGCGGGACCGGCTCACCGAGCTGCTCGACCGGGTGGAGAGCCTGGACCAGGACCGGATCCTGCGCTCCTACCTGACGCTCATCGAGGCGACCCTGCGGACCAGCTTCTTCCAGCGGGGGGCGGAGGGCCGGCCCAAGTCCTACGTGGCCTTCAAGCTTGATCCACAGGCGATTCCGGATCTGCCGCAGCCCCGGCCGAAGTTCGAGATCTTCGTCTACTCGCCCCGGTTCGAGGGGGTGCACCTGCGGTTCGGCGCCGTGGCCCGGGGCGGTCTGCGCTGGTCGGACCGGCGGGAGGACTTCCGGACCGAGGTGCTCGGCCTGGTCAAGGCGCAGATGGTGAAGAATTCGGTGATCGTGCCGGTGGGTGCCAAGGGCGGCTTCGTGCTCAAGCGGAAGCCGGGCGACCGGGACGAGGCGGTGGAGTGCTACAAGCGCTTCATCACGGCCCTGCTCGACGTCACCGACAACATCCTGAGCGGCAAGATCGTGCCGCCGGAGGACGTGGTCCGGCACGACGGCGACGACCCGTACCTGGTGGTGGCCGCGGACAAGGGCACCGCCACGTTCAGCGACATCGCCAACGAGATCTCGGTCGCCAAGGACTTCTGGATGGGCGACGCGTTCGCCAGCGGCGGCTCGGCCGGCTACGACCACAAGAAGATGGGCATCACCGCCCGCGGCGCGTGGGAGTCGGTCAAGAAGCACTTCCGTGATCTGGGCCTGGACACCCAGTCCGAGGACTTCACGGTGGTCGGCGTCGGTGACATGTCCGGTGACGTCTTCGGCAACGGCATGCTGCTGTCGCAGCACATCCGGTTGGTGGCGGCCTTCGACCACCGCCACATCTTCCTGGACCCCGACCCCGACCCCCGGAACTCGTACGCCGAACGCAAGCGCCTGTTCGACCTTCCCCGGTCGTCCTGGGCCGACTACGACGCGTCGCTGATCAGCGAGGGCGGCGGGGTGTACCCGCGGTCGGCCAAGTCGATCCCGCTCAGCCCGCAGATCCGGGCCGTGCTGGACCTCGGCGCCGCGCCCGCGATCAGTCCCACGGACCTGATGCGGGCCATTCTCAAGGCACCGGTCGATCTGCTCTTCAACGGCGGCATCGGCACCTATGTGAAGGGCGCCGCCGAGTCGCACGCCGATGTCGGCGACAAGGGCAACGACGCGATCCGGATCAACGGCTCGGAGCTGCGGGTCAGGGTGGTGGGCGAGGGCGGCAACCTGGGTCTCACCCAGCGTGGGCGGATCGAGTTCGCCCGCTCGGGTGGCCGGGTGTTCACCGACTTCATCGACAACTCGGCCGGTGTGGACTGCTCGGACCACGAGGTCAACATCAAGATCCTGCTGGGTGGGGCGGTCGTCGACGGTGAGATGTCGATCCCGGAGCGGGACGAGATGCTGGCGGCGATGACCGACGAGGTCGGCGAGATGGTGCTGCGGGACAACTACGAGCAGGCCATGGCGCTGGGCAACGCCCGGGCGCAGGCGCACTCGCTGCTTCCGGTGCACCGGCGGATGCTCAAGTCGCTGGAGGAGCGCGGCGAGCTGAACCGGGAGCTGGAGGCGCTGCCGTCGGACCGGGAGCTGGCCGCCCGGTACGAGAACGCCGAAGGGCTCACCGCTCCGGAGTTCGCGGTGCTCCTCGCGTACGTCAAGATCAGTTTGGAGCGTGAGGTCCTCGCGGACGAGCTGGTCGACGAGGCCTGGACCGCCGACGTGCTGTCGAGGTATTTCCCGACGCCGCTGCGTGAGCGGTTCGCCGGCCGGATGGGCGGCCACCGGCTGCGCCGGGAGATCATCTCCACGGCGCTGGTGAACGAGGTCGTCAACCGGGGCGGCACCTCCTTCGTCTACCGGGCGATGGAGGAGAGCGGCGCGTCCGCGGCCGACGTGATCCGGGCCTACGTGGTGATCCGCGACGTCTACGGCCTGGAGGAGATCTGGGCGGCCGGCGAGGCCCTGGACAACCGGGTGCCGACGGCCGCGCAGACGCTGGTCTTCCTGGAGACCCGGCGGCTGCTCGACCGGGCGGTCCGCTGGCTGGTCAGCACCCGGCGTTCGCCGGTCGACGTGACCGGGGAGATCGCCAAGCTGCGGCCCGGCGTCTCGGCGCTGCTGCCGCGGCTGCCCAAGGTGATCGTCGGCGCCGAGCGGCGGGCCCTGTCCGACCGGATCGCCGAGCTGGTCTCGAAGGGTGTTCCGGAGGATCTGGCGGCCGCGGTGAGCCGGGTGTTCTACGGTTTCGGTCTGCTGGACATCCTGGAGACGGCCGCCGCCATCAACCGGGACGCCGGGGAGGTGGCCGACGTCTACTTCGTGCTCTCCGAGCGGTTCGGGGTGGACGCGCTGCTGTCACGCATCTCCCGGCTGCCGCGTGGCGACCGCTGGCAGACCCTGGCCCGGATGGCGCTGCGTTACGACCTGTACGCGGCCCTGGCCGCCCTCACCGCCGAAGTGCTCCATTCGACCCCGTCGTCGGCGCCGCCGGAGGACCGGGTCTCCGAGTGGGAGCAGGTGAACGCCGCGTCGATCGCCCGGGCGTCCAACGCGATGGGTGACGTCGACGACTCGCCGGCCGACCTGGCGGCGCTGTCGGTGCTGCTGCGCCAGATCCGCACCCTGGTGAAGACCTCGTCGGCGGCCTGAGCGGCCGGAAAGGTGATGAGCCGGGCCGGGCGTGCTGCTCCCGAAGTCACGCCCGGCCCGGCTCATCGTCTGCGCCGCGGAACCCGGACCGGTCCCGAGCCGGTTCCGCGACGTCCCCAGACCCACCTGGCAATCACGCTAGGTGATGTCTGCCGGTGAGGGGAAGCGGTCCGTGCGCGGATTGCCCGTTCGGTTGGCCCGATTAGTGCCACGGATTCGCCCATTTACGGCATGAGCGAAAATATCGGTCGGTGCTGATTACTCAGCGTGATGCAGGTGTAGTGCCTCGGCCGCCGCGCGGCCGTTGGCGAGGCTCGCCCCGTGGGTCACCACGAAGACCCGGACGCCCTCCGGTCGCCACGACGACGGCCAGCCCATCTCGACCACGCCGACCGGGCGCTCGGCGGCCAGCTTCCCGATCAGGGTCCGCGCCGCCGGCGAGCTGTGCAGCCGGCGGCCGACCAGCACGACCGGCCGGTCCCCGGCGGCCGCGGCCAGCGCCTCGGGTGTGGTCTCGGCGGCCACCACCTCGATCTGTTCGGTTCCGCTCAGATGCGGCGCCAGGCCCCACGGCACCCGGCCCTCGGCGATCGAGTGCCCGGACGTGAACTGCACCACCAGCGGGGACCGCAACTCGGCAGGGTCGCCCTCGACGATCATTCCGCGCCGGGCCGCGGCGACGCCCAGGTCGCTGCCCGCCGTGCCGGCCGGGCGCGGCGTCGCGCTCCAGGCAGCCAGTGCGGCGGTACGGGCGACCGCGTCCTCCAGTCGCGCCGGCTCCAGCCGCCCGTCCCCGGCGGCCGCGGCGATCTCCGCGGCGATCGCCTCGATCAGCGCCCGGTCCACCACCGCTCCGACGCAGAGCAGGTCGGCGCCGGCCGCCAGCGCCGCCACGGCCGCCCGTGGGATGCCGCCCGCCGAGGCCGCCGCGCCGCGCATCTCCAGCGCGTCGGTGACGATCGCGCCGCGGAAGCCCAGCTCGTCGCGGAGCAGTCCGGTCAGCGCGGCCCGGCTGAACGTGGCCGGACCGTTCCCGGTCAGCTCCGGCACCCGGATGTGCGCGCTCATCACGGCCCGCGCGCCGGCCTCCACGGCGGCCGCGAACGGTGGCAGGTCCCGCTCCCGCAGCACGGCCAGCGGCACGTCGACGGTGGGCAGCTCCAGGTGCGAGTCGGAGATCGTGGCGCCGTGCCCGGGGAAGTGCTTGGCGCACGCCGCGACCCCGTTGGCCTGCAGCCCGGCCACGGCCGCCGCGGTGTGCCGGGCGACCAGCGCCGGGTCGGCCCCGAAGGAGCGGGTGCCGATGATCGGGTTCTCGGCGACGGTGTTCACGTCGACGGTCGGCGCCAGGTCGAGGTTGATCCCCACGCTCGCCAGGTCGGCGCCGATCGCGGTGTAGACCGCCCTGGTCAGCTCCGGGTCACCGGCCGCGCCGAGCGCCGCGTTGCCGGGGTACGGGCTCCCGGTCCGGTGCCCCAGCCGGGTGACGTCGCCGCCCTCCTCGTCGATGGCGAGCAGCGCGTCCGGCCGGGCCGAGCGCAGCTGAGCGGTGAGCCGTGCGAGCTGGTCCGCGTCGCCGACGTTCGCGCCGAACAGGGTGTGCCCGGCCAGTCCCTCGGCGAGCAGCTCGCCCGCCCAGCCGGGGGCGGTGTGGCCGGGGAACGCGGCGAGCAGGGTGTGCAGGGCTAGGCGGCGGAGGCCGGGGTCGATGGCCATGGTGTCCTTCCGGTGACGCAGCTCTGGCCGTTTCACGCCGGGAGCTGCCATGATCGCTCGCAGTCGATGAGCCACCTTCCGGTGGGGCGGCGTTGCCTACCGTTACGCTGCGGCTGCGTGTCGTGCGTCGACACTGTAACAGGAAAGAATCTTTATTATTAGGGGACGAACGTTATGGCCGCCACCCGCCTCCCGGGCACGCCCCGGTTGCTGCGCGCCCTCAACGACCGCGCGGCGCTGGACCTGCTGCTCACGCGAGGCCCGCTGACCCGGGCGCAACTCGGCGAGATGACCGGGCTCAGCAAGGTCACCGCCTCCCAGCTGGTCGAGCGGCTCGAGGAGCGCGGTCTGGTCCGGCGGGTGGGCGAGCAGGCCGGCGGCCGCGGGCCCAACGCCCAGCTCTACGCGGTGACCCCCAGCAGCGCCCACGTCATCGGCGTCGAGGTCGGCCCGGACTGCGTGGTCGCCGCCTGCGCCGACATCACCGGCACGGTGATCAGCCGGGTCGAACAGAGCACCAAGGACACCGACGACCCGGTCGGCGTGGTGCACAACGCGGTGGTCCAGGCCGCCGGTGAGGCGGGCGCCGAGATGTCCTCGGTGCGCCGGGTCGTGCTCGGCACCCCGGGCCTCGTCGACCCGCAGTCCGGGGAGATCTCCTTCGCCCACGACCTGCCCCGCTGGCACCGCGGCCTGCTCGCCGACCTGCGCCGCGACCTGAACGTCCCGGTCTTCTTCGGCAACGACGTCAACCTGGCCGCGGTCGCCGAGTCCGGCACCGGCGCGGCCACCGGCGTCGCCGACTTCGCGCTCGTCTGGATCGGCCGGGGCGTCGGCCTCGCCACCGTCCTCGGCGGCCGTCTGCACCAGGGCGCGACCGGCGCCGCCGGCGAGATCGGCTACCTGCCGGTGGCCGGCGCCGAGGTGCCGCACAACGCGTCCCGCCGCGGGGTGAAAGGCGCGTTCCAGGCGATGGCCGGCGCCGACGCGGTCAAGGAGATCGGCAAGCAGTACGGCTTCCGCGGCGCCGAGGCGGCCGACGTGGTCCGCGCCGCCGTCGCCGCCGGCCCGGCCGGCGAGCCGGTGCTCGACGAGCTGGCCCGCCGCCTGGCGCTCGGCGTGGCGGCCACCTGCGTGGTGCTCGACCCGCCGCTCGTGGTGCTGGCCGGCGAGGTGAGCCGGGCCGGCGGCGCGGCCCTGGCCGACCGGGTGGAGCGCGAGGTCGCGGCGATCACCCTGGTGTCGCCGAAGGTGGTCGTCACCGCAGTGGCGTCCGAGCCGGTTCTGCACGGTGCGCTGCGGATGGCCCTGGACGCCGTCCGCGACGAGGTGTTCGGCTCGACCACCAACTGACCGTCTTCCCGCGTGTGGGTTTCGGGTGCGTGTGGCACCCGAAGTCCACACGCTCGTGAGTGACCGGCACGCCGTCCGGCTTCCGCGCCCGAACATGGTTGGATGGACGCGTGCTGGAGGCTGCCGTATCCATTCCGCCCGACGAGGACACCGTCATCGCCTTCGACCGCGTCAACGTGGTGCGTGGCGGAAACTTCCTGATCCGCGACCTGTCCTGGCAGGTCGAGCTGGACGAGCGGTGGGTGGTGCTGGGCCCGAACGGTGCGGGCAAGACCACCCTGCTCAACCTGGCGTCCGCCCGGATGCACCCGACCCGCGGCACGGCCTATGTGCTCGGTGAGAAGCTCGGGCGTACCGACGTGACCGAGTTGCGGACCCGGGTGGGCATCACCACCGGCCGGTTCGCCGATCAGGTGCCGCCGTCCGAGCGTGTGCTCGACGTGGTGGTCACCGCCGCGTGGTCGGTGGTCGGCCGCTGGCGGGAGAGCTACGACCCGCAGGACGAGGCCCGTGCCCGGGAGCTGCTCGAGCAGCTCGGCATCGCGGCGTTCGCCGAGCGTGAGTTCGGCACCCTGTCCGAGGGCGAGCGCAAGCGCACCCAGATCGCCCGTGCGCTGATGACCGACCCCGAGTTGATGCTGCTCGACGAGCCGACCGCCGGGCTCGACCTGGGCGGCCGGGAGACGCTGATCGGCCACCTCACCGAGCTCGCCCTGGACCCGGACGCCCCGGCCATGGTGCTGGTCACCCACCACGTCGAGGAGATCCCGCCGGGCTTCACCCACGGCCTGCTGCTGCGCGAGGGCACCGTGGTCGCGGCCGGCCTGCTCGGCGAGGTGATGACCGCGGAGAACCTGACGAAGACGTTCGGCCTGCCGCTGATCGTCGACCGGTTCGGCGACCGCTACACGGCGCGGGCGGGCTAGATGACGACCCGGGTCGTCGTCGCCGGAAGCGCGAACATGGACCTGGTCGGGCTGGCGCCGAGCCTGCCCCGGCCGGGCGAGACCGTGCTCGGCGACGACTTCGTGATGACCGCCGGCGGCAAAGGCTCCAACCAGGCCATCGCCGCCGCGCTGGCGGGCGCCGAGACGACGTTCCTGGGCGCCATCGGATCGGACGCGTTCGGCGTCACCCTCCAGGCCCGCCTCGGCGCCGCCGGAGTGGACGTGAGCCTGCTGCGGACCAGTTACGGCTCCTCCGGCGTCGCCGTGATCATGGTGGACCGGGCCGGCGAGAACTCGATCCTGGTCAGCCCCGGAGCGAACCGCACCTTCGCCGACCTCACCGAGGACGAGACGGCCGCCATCGCCGCCGCCGACGTGCTGCTCTGCCAGCAGGAGATCCCGATGCCCACGGTGCAGGCCGCGCTGCGGGCCGGCCGTGCCAACGGCACCCGGACCATCCTGAACGCGGCGCCCGCCCGGGCGCTGCCGTCCGGCCTGCTCGACGAGGTGGACCTGCTGGTGGTCAACGAGACCGAGGCACGGGCCATCACCGGCGGCGGCGACCCGGACATGTCGGCCCTGCTCGCGCTGGTCCCGCGGGTGGTGCTCACCCTCAGTGGCAACGGCTCACGGTACGCCGATCGAGACGGCGCCGACGTGCATGTGCCCGCGTACCGGGTGGAGGTCGCCGACACCACCGCGGCCGGCGACGCCTTCACCGGGGCTCTGGCCGTCGCCTGGGGTGAGGGCCGCGACCTGATCGACGCGATCCGCTGGGCGAACGCCGCCGGGGCCGCTTGCGTGCGCCGGGTCGGGGCCAGCAACGCCCTGCCGGTCCGGGCCGACATCGAGGAGCTGTTCAGGACGCGCGAATCGTCGTGACGAACCGGGACACCTCGGCCCGCAGCACCTCGGCGAGATGAGAGCCCGTCGTCAGCCCAGGCCGGTGGCAGCAACCTGCCGGGTGCGGGCCGCCGCGGCGAACTGGATCGCGGTATCTCGCATCACATGATTGGAACGCGTGATCTGTGTCGCGGCGTCCCGGTACGCCCCGTGCAGACCCCTGCGTGAGGAACCGGCGATGAAGACGGCCTTCCGCCGTGGCCGCGGACGAGGCGCCCGAGCTGCCCCGTCACCGCGTCCCCGGAAAGGCAGGAGACGCGCAGGAAGACATCATTGGCGTACGTGAGGACGCCGCGCGGATCGGTCTTCGAGACGATGATCTCGTTCGTGCCGAAGGTGCCCTCGATGCCGCTGGGCCGTACCTCGGTAGCTCGCATGGTTTCCTGATCGTCGCCAATCAGAAGCGTCGTACGCTGAGGAATCAGCGAATCAGCGGCGCACCGCCGGCTCGAGAGCACGCTGGAGGGCCCGGTAGATCTGGCCGAAACGCTGCGCGTTGTCCGTCCTCAGCAGCAGCACGTCGCCCTCCCGCACCCGGCCCCAGATCTCCAGGCTGCGGCTGCCCCGGTCATACGACCGGTCGACGCGCTCCAGCAGCAGGTCGGCGACCGGCACCACGGCCAGGCCCAGCAGGACGCCGCCGACCACCCAGGTCAGCGTGGTGGTGACCGAGGCGTCCATGGTCACGGCCACCAGCACGGCGAACGCGCCCACGAACAGCGGCAGCATGATGGTCAGGCCCAGCGCTCCCCGCCAGGCGATGACACCCCAGGAGCGGGCGCCCTTCGTGTACCACACCTGGATCAGCTCGGGCAGCCGGAACTCGCGGCCGTTCATCCGCACACTGGATGACGTGATGAGCACTTCCGGATCCCGGTAGTACATGGTCATCTCTGTCCTCCCCAGGGGACCCAATGTAGTCGTTACCCGTCGTACGCTGACGGCCAAACGGCTGAGTGAAAGTGAGGGCGCCCCGGTGGGTCAGTTCGTACGGCTGGAAGTCGTGGACGGCATCGGCACCATCCGCCTGGAGCGGCCACCGGTGAACGCGATCAACACCCAGGTCCAGGAGGAACTGCGTACCGCGGCGCTGGCGGCGGCCGGTGACGACACGGTCCGCGCGGTGGTCGTGCACGGGTCCGGCAGGCATTTCGCGGCGGGCGCCGACATCACCGAGTTCACCAGGACGACGTACCAGGAGATGGTGTTCCGGGCCGGCGCCCTGTCCAGCGCCCTCGACGCGGTCGCGCGGATCACCAAGCCGGTCGTCGCCGCCGTCACCGGGTACGCGCTGGGCGGCGGCTGCGAGCTCGCCCTCGCCTGCGACTGGCGGGTCATCGCCGAGGACGCCAAGCTCGGCCAGCCGGAGATCAAGCTCGGCCTCATCCCGGGCGCCGGCGGCACCCAGCGGCTGTCCCGCCTGATCGGCCCGGCCCGCGCCAAGGATCTGATCTTCTCCGGCCGGATGGTGGACAGCGAGGAGGCCCTGCGGATCGGCCTGGCCGACCGGGTGGTCCCGGCCGATCAGGTGTACGCCACCGCGGTCGAACTCGTCCGGCAGTACACGACCGGCCCGGCCCTGGCCCTGCGCGCCGCCAAGCAGGCCATCGACAGCGGTCTCGGTATGGACCTGGCGGCCGGGCTGGAGCTGGAGGCGCACCTGTTCGCCGGCCTCTTCGCAACCGACGACCGGCTCGAAGGGACCACCGCGTTCGTCGAGAAACGTGACCCGAGGTTCACCGGCAGGTAGACAAGGCACGTCCGCCGCCATCTCGGCGGGTGACGGGCGGCGGGTGACGCGTAGATCACCACCGTCGCGAATCTGCCTGACTGAGGGACCGTAAGCGGGCCGCCATTGCCTAGACTGCGGGCATGCCCATCGACCAGGGTGGTCCGAAGCGGTACGCCCTCGGCGTCGACTTCGGCACCTCCAACACCGTCGCCGTGGCGCGATGGCCGGACGGCCGTGCCCGCCCGATCCTGGTCGACGGTTCACCACTGCTGCCGTCCGCCGTCTTCGCCGACTCGGACGGCAGTCTGCTCGTCGGCCGGGACGCGGTGCACAGCGCCCGGATCGACCCGGCCCGCTTCGAACCCAACCCGAAACGGCGCGTCGACGACGGGCTGGTGCTGCTCGGTGAGCGCGAGTTCGAGGTCGTCGAGCTGATCGCGGCGGTCCTGCTCCGCATCGCCGAGGAGTGGCATCGCGCGGTCGGGCCGTACCGGCCGGAGGTCACCCTCACCTGCCCGGCCACCTGGGGAGCGGCCCGCCGCACCCTGCTCGCCGAGGCCGCCGCCCGCGCCGGTCTGGAAGGCGCCCGCCTGGTCGCCGAGCCGGTCGCCGCGGCCACCTACTTCGCCGAGGTCCTCGGACGGGACGTGCCGATCGGCTCGGTCGTGGTGGTGCACGACTTCGGCGCCGGCACGTTCGACGCCAGCGTGGTGGCGCGCACCTCCTCCGGTTTCGAGGTGCTCGCCGTCGACGGCCGCGACGACCTGGGCGGCCTCGACGTGGACGCGGCCGTCGTCGAGCACCTGCGCACCGACGACTGGTCCCGGCTCATGGAACCGGCCACCGTCGAGGAGCGCCGGGCCCGCAGACAGCTGTGGGACGACGTACGGATCGCCAAGGAACGCCTGTCCCGGGCGCAGGCCGCCGACTTCGTGGTTCCGCTGCTCGACGTCGAGGCGCACCTCACCCGGGAGGAGCTGGAGACGGTGGCCCGGCCGGTGCTGGAGCAGACCGTCGACATCACCCGAAACCTGCTGCGCTGGGCCGACCTGCCGGACGGGCGGCTGGCCGGGGTGTTCCTGGTCGGCGGCGCCAGCCGGATCCCGCTCGTGGCCACCCTGCTGCACCGGGCGCTCGGTGACCCGCCGGTGGCTATCGAGCAACCGGAGCTGGTCGTCGCCGAGGGCAGCATCCTGGCCGGTGCGGCCCTGCTGACCACCGAACCGGCCGCGCCCGGGCCCACCGAGGAACTACGACTGCCGTCCAGGTCCCTGCCGGTTCGCGCCGAGCACGCGACGGCAGACCGGCCGGTGGAGCCCGGCGCCGCGAAGGCTGAGCCGGTCCCTACCGAGCTGGTGGCAGCCGCGCCGGTGGCCGGTAAGCCGGTGGAGCGGGATCAGCCGACGGTCTTGGCGGGTAAGCCGGTGGAGCGGGATCAGCCGACGGTTCTGGCCGGTAAGCCGGTCGAGCGGGATCAGCCGACCGCCCTGGCCGGGAAGCCGGCGCCGGTGGAGGCGGACCGGCCGCCCGTCGTCGCGGGCAGACCGCTGCCCGCCACCACGCCCGTCCTGGCCGTCTCGTCCGCGTCGGAGGCGGCGGACGCCGACGTGCCGGTGCTGCCCGGCCGAACCGGGGCCGGGTCGCTGCCGAAACGACGGCCCGCCGACGGCCCGCCGACGGCCCCCGACCGGCTGCCGCGCCAGGACCGCCCGTCCCGGCCGCGGCCGCCCGCCGACACCCCGCCACACCTGCGCCCGCCGGTCGACCCGTGGCCGCACGCCGCCGACAGTTGGCGATCCGATCCGGACGCGACGGTCGCCACCAGACCTCCCGAGTACGAGAGCCGGACGCCCGTACCCCCGAGGCAACCCGGACCGCCGGGGGCGCCGCGGCCGCAGCGGCCGGTGGTGGCACACGCCCGGCCGATCTCCCCGGTGCCGCCGCCGGTGTCGCCCGCCGTGGGCTCGGCCCGGCCGATCTCGCCGCCGGCCCGCGCGGTCGTCTCCGCGCCGCCGCAGCAGACCCCGCCACCGGCCCGGGTCCGGCGCCGCCGTGGCCGGTTCGCCCGTGCCATGCAGATGCTGCTCAGCATGATCGTGATGGTGACCGTGCCGATCGTGGCGCTGATCCTCGCCTACGGGTACGGCAACGGCGAACCGTTCGACCAGGACGCCGTCGAGGTGTTCGTCGACATCAAGGAACTGATCGGACTCTGACGGAGGCGGCATGACCGACTGCACCGGACGACGGCCTGGCGGGCGGGGGCCGGGAGGGCATGCCCCGGAAGGCGCCGACCGCACCGAGCGGCGCCCGGCCGGCGAGTTCATGCCCCGGTGGGAGCGGCCATGACCGGGACGATCGAGGGACACGGCGGGGAGCTGGCGCTCGCGGCGCTGCGGGCGTTCGGCGTCACCGAGATGTTCACCCTCTCCGGTGGGCACGTCTTTCCGCTGTACGCGGCCGCGCACGAGTCCGGCTTCGGCCTGTACGACGTACGCCACGAGCAGTCCGCCGTCTTCGCCGCCGAGGCCGTCGCCAAGCTGCGCCGCCGGCCGGGCGTGGCCGTGCTGACCGCCGGTCCCGGTGTGACGAACGGCATCTCCGGCCTGACCAGCGCACACTTCAACGGCTCACCGGTCCTGGTGCTGGGTGGCCGTGCTCCGGCCTTCCGCTGGGGCGCCGGCAGCCTCCAGGAGCTGGATCACGTGCCGCTGGTCGCCCCGGTCACCCGGTACGCCGCCACGGTCGCGGCCACCGAGTCGATCCCCGGGGAGATCGCGGCCGCCCTCACCGCCGCCCTCACCCCGCATCGCGGCCCGGTCTTCCTGGACCTGCCGCTCGATGTGGTCTTCGGCACCGCCGAGGCGGCGGCTCCGGGAGAGCCGGCCGTCGCCGTGCTCGACGCCGATCCGGACGAGGTGGCCCGCGCGGCCGGGTTGCTGGCCGGAGCGGACCGGCCGGTGATCGTGGCGGGTTCGGACGTGTGGGCCGGCGGCGCGGTCGACGAACTGCGGGCGGCCGCCGAGGACCTGCGCGTCCCGGTCTTCGCCAACGGCATGGGCCGGGGTGTGCTGCCGCCGGGCCATCCGCTGTCCTTCTCCCGGGCCCGCCGGGCGGCGCTCGGCGGCGCCGACGTGGTCGCGGTGATCGGCACCCCGCTCGACTTCCGGCTCGGCTTCGGCGACTTCGGCGACGCCACCGTGATCCACGTGGTGGACGCGCCGTCCCAGCGGGCGGCTCACGTCACCCCGGCCGTCTCACCGGCCGGTGATCTGCGGCGGATCCTGACCGCGGTGGCCGGGTGGACCGGGCCGCGGTCGTCCCATGAGGACTGGATCGCCGCACTGCGCACCGCCGAGGACGAGGCGAAGGCCCGGGACGCCGCGGTGATGGCGGCCGAGACCGATCCGATCAAACCCGCCCGGGTGTACGGGGAACTGCGCCGCGTGCTGGACCCGGACGCGGTGACGATCGGCGACGGTGGCGACTTCGTCTCGTACGCCGGCCGTTTCCTGGAGCCGGCCCGGCCCGGCACGTGGCTCGACCCCGGCCCGTACGGCTGTCTCGGCACCGGTCTCGGCTACGCGATGGGCGCCCGGGTCACGCATCCCGGCCGTCAGGTGTGCGTGCTGATGGGCGACGGCGCGGCCGGTTTCTCACTGATGGACGCCGAGTCCCTGGCCCGGCAGAACCTGCCCGTGGTGATCGTGGTCGGCAACAACGGCATCTGGGGCCTGGAGAAGCACCCGATGCGCGCCCTGTACGGCTACGACGTCGCCGCCGACCTCCAGCCCGGCCTGCGTTACGACGAGGTGGTCCGTGCGCTGGGCGGGGCCGGCGAGACGGTGGAGAAGGCGGCCGACCTGGGCCCGGCGTTGCGGCGTGCCTTCGGCGCGGGCGTGCCCTACCTGGTCAACGTGCTGACCGATCCGGCCGATGCCTACCCCCGCAGCTCGAACCTGGCTTAGCCCGCTCAGGGCCGGTCCGGCTCGTCGTCCTGATGCAGATCACGCTCCCATTGGGCGAGCAGTTCACGGTCGCGGCGGGACTGCTCGCTGTCCACCGAGCGCAGGAAGTCGGCGTCGTCGTCCGGCGCGGACGGGCGGCGGGACGGACGGCGGGTCCGGCGGACCGGGCGGCCCCACAGGAAGTAGGCGGTCGGGCCGGCGACAGGGATGAGAAGGATCACCAGGATCCAGACGGCACGGGGCGCGTTGCGGACCCGCTCCGCCGACAAGCCGCTGATCAGCGCCAGGATGAGCAGGACGAGCGCCACCGCGGCCAAGAAGATGAACAACCGGACCATGCCGCAATGATGCTCCTCAGGAGCCGGGTCGGCGACGATCAGAGCATGACAACCCATCCGCCGAGTACGGCCAGGGCGGTGATGAGGATCGCGTAGCCCCGGATCGAGGCGGGCGCCGCCCCGGGGAAACGGGTCCGCAGATCCCGCGCGCGGTGCAGGGCGATGGCGACGATCGCCGCCCAGGCCACCATCGACGCCGCCGCCACCAGCCACTCGGCGGGGCCGGCGCCGGGCGCGAAGGCGGGCCGGACGGTGAGCAGGGCCACGGCGGTCGCGGAGAGACCGGTCCGCCGCCAGGCGAACCTGGTCCGCAGCGCGGAGGCCCCCGGATCCCGGGTGACCTGCGCGCACGCGCCCGGATCGCCGGCGTGCTGCCGGCACGGCCCGCTCATACTCCTGCGTTCGGACCGAAGACCTGGACCAGCACGGCCGCGATGATGGCCACCGCGCCGAGGGCGACCGCGATGGCGAGCACCGCCGGGAAGCGGGAGCGCGGCAGATCGATGCCGAGCCGCATGGCCCGCTCGGTGCGCATCCAGTGGTCGACCGCGCGCAGCGCCACCAGCGCGCCGAGCACCAGCAGCAGGATCGAGATGATCTCGCGCAGGTGGCGGACCGGCAGCGGTGGCAGGAACTGCGCGCACGCCAGGCCGCCGGCGATCAGGGCGAGGCCGGTGCGGATCCACGCGAGGAAGGTGCGCTCGTTGGCGAGCGAGAACCGGTAGTCGGGAGTGGTGCCTGCCTGTGACGGATTGAACCACTGCCGCAACACACCGTTGATTATCGACTCAACGGGTTCAGAAGGTGGTGCCACAGGTTGCGGACTTCGTCACTCACGCACGCCTCCCGTGGACGCCCGCAGCGGCACCACGGAGAGTCGGGACCCGATCGTCCATGAGACTGTGACTCCAACTTTCCGGTACGTGAGGGACTATGGGGCGTGGATGGGCTCATGCCCTCCACTAGCGAGACGTTTTGACCGGACATGTCTGACACCTCCTCATCGCCACTGTAGCGATCAAGGCAGGCGCATGGGTGAGGTGTGTCACTCTGGGTGCCCGGCAACAGCGAAGCTACTGACGGGTAACGTGGCTGGCATGTCCGCAGCCCGGCATCGTTTCGGCCGTGGACATGGTCGACCGCAACGGTGCGTTCAATACAGGAGGGTCGTAGGAGCGCGATGAACATCGTCGTACTGGTGAAGCAGGTGCCTGACTCCGGTGCCGAGCGCACCCTTAGCGCTGACTACTCGGTCGACCGGGCGTCGGCGAGCAACGTCATCAACGAGATGGACGAATACGCCATCGAGGAAGCGCTGAAGATCAAAGAGGCGCACGGCGGCGAGGTGACCGTCCTGACCGTAGGCCCGGCGGGCGCGACCGAATCCATCCGCAAGGCCCTCTCCATGGGCCCGGACAAGGCTGTTCACGTGCAGGACGACGCCCTGCACGGCTCCTGCGCGGTCGCCACCTCCAAGGTGCTCGCCGCCGCGCTGCGCACCCTCGGCCCCGACCTGATCCTCAGTGGCGCCGAGTCCACCGACGGCCGGGTCCAGGTCGTGCCGCACATGCTCGCCGAACTGCTCGGCGTGGCCGCTCTGACCGGCGCCCGCAAGCTCACCGTGGACGGTTCGCAGCTGACCGTCGAGCGGCAGACCGACGAGGGCTACGAGGTCGTCACCGCGGCCACCCCGGCCATCGTCAGCGTCTGGGACACCATCAACGAGCCGCGGTACCCGTCCTTCAAGGGCATCATGGCCGCCAAGAAGAAGCCGGTGCAGAGCCTGTCCCTGGGCGACCTGGGCGTCTCCGGTGACGAGGTCGGCTTCGCCGGCGCGACCAGCCAGGTCCTCGAGTACGCCAAGCGCCCGGCCCGTACCGGCGGTGCCAAGGTCGTCGACGAGGGCAACGGCGGCGAGCAGCTCGTCGCGTACCTGGCCACCGAGAAGTTCGTCTGAGTCCGAGGGGATGGAGAACAATGGCTGAAGTACTGGTCGTCGTCGAGAACGGCGTCAAGAAGGTCACCCTCGAGATGCTCACGATCGCCCGTGGACTCGGGTCGGTCTCGGCGGTGGTGTTCGGCGACGCCGACACCGCGAAGCTCGGCGAGTTCGGTGCCGAGAAGATCTACACGGCGTCCGGTGAGGACGTCGACGGCTACCTGGTCGCTCCCAAGGCCACCGTGGTCGCCGAGCTGGTGAAGCGGGTGCAGCCGGCCGCCGTGCTGCTCGCCTCCACCCAGGAGGGCAAGGAGATCGCCGCCCGCCTGGCGATCAAGCTGGACAACGGCCTGCTCACCGACGCGGTCGGGCTCGACGCCGACGGCACCGCAACGCAGGCGATCTTCGCCGGTTCGGCGATCGTCAAGTCCAAGGTCACCAAGGGCCTGCCGATCGTCACCATCCGCCCCAACTCGGTCACCCCCGAGCCCGCCGCCGCCTCGCCGGCCGTCGAGCAGCTGACCGTCGCGGTGACGGACGGCGACAAGCTGACCAAGGTCGTCGAGCGGGTCGCCGAGCAGAAGGGCTCCCGCCCCGAGCTCACCGAGGCCGGCATCGTCGTCTCCGGTGGCCGCGGCGTCGGCAACGCCGACAACTTCAAGCTGGTCGAGGAGCTCGCCGACCTGCTCGGAGCCGCCGTCGGCGCGTCCCGCGCGGCCGTCGACTCGGGCTACTACCCGCACCAGTTCCAGGTCGGCCAGACCGGCAAGACCGTGTCGCCGCAGCTCTACGTGGCTCTCGGCATCTCCGGCGCGATCCAGCACCGGGCCGGCATGCAGACCTCGAAGACGATCGTCGCGGTCAACAAGGACGCCGAGGCGCCCATCTTCGAGCTCGCCGACTTCGGCGTGGTCGGCGACCTGTTCAAGGTCGTACCGCAGGCCGCCGACGAGATCCGCAAGCGCAAGTGATCCGGCCCGGCCGTCCTTAGTGGCCGGCCGGTCCTCGAAACCCGCACGATGGTCCGGCCCGGCGTTCATGCGCCGGGCCGTTCCCTTCTGTTCCGGTACGCCGTTCCCCGCCCTCAACCGCACCTTCCCCGTCCCGCCGAACCCCGCGACCTCCCCGCGTCGTCCAGGCCGCAGCGCGCCCGCCGGGCTGATCCGTGCCCTCCCTGTCGCGGCGTTCGCCCACCACACCGCGTCTCCCACTTGGCGACCGGCCCGGCCAAAGATCCCGGCTGGCGATCAGGGCGGTCTCGCCGATGCTGAGGCTGCTCCTACGTCCGGCCCGGCCAAAGATCCCGGCTGGCGATCAGGGCGGTCTTGCCGATGCTGAGGCTGTTCCTACGTCTAGCTGGGGGTGGGTTCCGGCTGGCGATCAGGGCGGTCTCGCCGATGCTGAGGCTGTTCCTAGGTCCCGCTGGGGGTGGGTTCCGGCTGGCGATCAGGGCGGTCCCGCCGACGCTGAGGCCGCTCCGGCGGCCAGCCGGCGGGTCGGTCAGCCCGGCGCGGGCGGCAGGAGGCGGGAGGGCCCGGGAGGCCGCCGGAACGGGCGGGACGGGGCTGGTGCGGTTGGGGGCGGGGGACGCGTACCGGAACATGGGTTGATCTTGGGAGGACGGGCGCGGAGTTGAACGGGAAGACGGCCTAAGCTGGTGGTGATGGCCTACCTGGATCACGCGGCGACCACGCCGATGCTGCCCGCCGCGCTCGACGCCTATGTCGCCGCGGCTCGTGAGCTTGGCAACCCGTCCTCGCTGCATGCGGCGGGGCGCGGGGCCCGGCGGCTGGTGGAGGAGTCGCGGGAGCGGATCGCGGCGGCGCTGGGAGCCCGGCCGTCGGAGGTGATCTTCACCGGTGGCGGGACCGAGGCGGACAATCTCGCGGTCAAGGGGATCTTCTGGGCCCGGCGGGACGCTGATCGGCGGCTGCGGCGGGTGGTGGCCTCAGCGGTCGAGCATCACGCGGTGCTGGACGCGGTCGACTGGCTGGGCCGGCACGAGGGCGCCGAGGTGACGCTGCAGCCGGTGGACGGGGCCGGGCGGGTGACGCCGGAGGCGTTCGCCGAGATGGTCGGCGCGCACGGCGACGAGATCGCGATGATCAGCGTGCAGTGGGCGAACAACGAGGTCGGCACGATTCAACCGGTGGCCGGCCTGGCCGCGATCGCGGCGGGAGCGGGGATCCCGTTCCACACCGACGCGGTGCAGGCGGTCGGGCAGACGCCGGTCGATTTCGCGGCGAGCGGCGCCGCCGCGCTGACCCTGACCGGTCACAAGGTGGGCGGCCCGGTCGGGGTGGGCGCGCTGCTGCTGGGCCGGGACGTGGCGTGCACGCCGCTGCTGCACGGCGGCGGTCAGGAGCGGGACGTGCGCTCCGGGACGCTGGACACGCCGGGCGTGGTCGCTTTCGCCACCGCGGTGGAGGCCGCCGTGCGGGACCGGGAGGAGGCCGCGGTTCGGGTGGCCGCCCTCCGCGACGATCTGGTGGAGCGGGTCCGCGCGGTGATCCCGGACGCGATTCACAACGGTGACCCCGGCGACCGCCTGCCGGGAAACGCGCATTTCTCCTTCCCGGGCTGCGAGGGGGACGCGCTGCTGCTGCTCCTGGACGCGCAGGGGGTCTACTGCTCGACCGGCTCGGCCTGCTCGGCCGGGGTGGCCCAGCCCAGCCACGTGCTGCTGGCGATGGGCGCCGACGACGCCCGGGCGCGGTCGTCACTGCGGTTCTCGCTGGGTCACGACAGCACGAAGGCGGACGTGGACGCGCTGCTCGCGGCGCTGCCGGGCGCCGTGGAGCGGGCCCGCCGGGCGGGAGCCTGGAAGTCGTCCAGATAGGCTGGGAACATGCGTGTTCTCGCAGCTATGTCGGGCGGTGTCGATTCGGCCGTCGCCGCCGCGCGCGCCCGTGACGCCGGCCACGATGTCACCGGTGTGCACCTCGCGCTCGCCCGTAACCCTCAGACGTTCCGGACCGGGGCGCGCGGCTGCTGCACCCTGGAGGACTCGCGGGACGCGCGCCGGGCCGCCGACGTGATCGGCATCCCGTTCTACGTGTGGGACATGGCCGAGGAGTTCCACGACAGCGTCGTCGACGACTTCGTGAACGAGTACGCGGCGGGCCGCACCCCGAATCCCTGCCTGCGCTGCAACGAGAAGATCAAGTTCGCGGCGGTGCTGGACCGGGCGGTGGCCCTGGGCTTCGACGCGGTCGTCACCGGTCACCACGCCCGGCTGGGCGCCGACGGCCTGCTGCGCCGCAGCGTCGACCCGGCCAAGGATCAGTCGTATGTGCTGGCCGTGCTGACCCGCGCCCAGCTGGACCGGGCGATCTTCCCGCTCGGCGACTCGACGAAGGAGCGGGTCCGGGCCGAGGCCGCCGAGCGCGGACTGGCCGTGGCGGACAAGCCGGATTCGCACGACATCTGCTTCATCTCCGACGGCGACACCCGCGGGTTCCTGGAGAGCCGGCTCGGTGCGGCGCCGGGTGACATCGTCGACGGGCGGACCGGCGAGCGGCTGGGCGCCCACAACGGGGCGTACGGATTCACCGTCGGCCAGCGCAAGGGCCTCGACCTGCGGGTTCCCGCCGCCGACGGCCGCCCGAGGTATGTGCTGTCGATCACCCCGGTGACCAACACGGTGACCGTGGGCCCACGTGAGGACCTGGAGGTCGACGTGGTCACCGCCGACCGCCCGATCTGGCACTCGCCGTCGACGTCGCTGGACTGCGAGGTGCAGCTGCGGGCGCACGGCGAGGTGGTGCCGGCCTCGGTGTCGGTCTCCTCCGGCGTCCTGGTCGCCACCCTGGAGTCACCGGCGCGGGGCGTCGCCGCCGGCCAGGCGATCGTCGCCTACCAGCCGGACCCGGAGGGCGACATCGTCCTCGGTTCGGCGACCATCACGGCCGGCTCCCGGGTGGCCTCGCATGCCTGACTTCCCGTGGGCCGCCGGGGTCGCCACCGGCATCGGCTCGCTCTCCGGGACGGACATCGCCGAGGCCCAGCGGATCGTGCTGGGTGAGCTGCCCGGCCTGCCGCACCTGCCGGAGCTGCCCGAGCGCGGGCCGGGCGCCGACATGATCGGGCGGACCGCCGGGTTCCTGGTGGAGCTGCCCGTGCAGGTGTATGCGGCTCGTTGGCAGATCGCCTCACGACCCGGCAAGGACCTTCGGCGGACCGCGGACCTGCTGGAACGGGATCTGGACGAGCTCACCGAGCAGGCCGACGGCTTCACCGGGACGCTGAAGATCCAGGCCGCCGGGCCGTGGACCCTGGCCGCGAACCTGGACCTGCCGATCGGTGGCCGGATGCTGCGGGACCCGGGTGCGGTGCGGGACCTGACCGATTCGCTGGCCGAAGGGCTACGCCGGCACGTGGCCGAGGTGCGCAAGCGGGTGCCCGGGGCCACCGTGCTGCTGCAACTCGACGAGCCTTCGCTGCCGTCGGTGCTGGCCGGGCAGGTGCCGACCGAGAGCGGGCTCAGCGCGTACCGGGTGGTCGACGGCCCGGACGCCGCCACCCGGCTGCGGACCGTGGTCGAGGCGGTGGGGACGCCGGTCCTCGTGCACTGCTGCGCGCCGGACCTGCCGTGGCAGGTGATCCGGGACTCCCGTGCCGCCGCCGTCGCCTTCGACCTGTCGCTGCTCAAGGACCTGGACCCGCTCGGCGAGGCGATCGAGGCCGGTCTGGGGATCTTCGCGGGCGCCGCGCCGACCCGGCCGGTGGCCGGCCGCCGCCCGGAGTCCAAGCAGCTCGCCGACCGGGTTCGCACCCTCTGGCAGCGGCTCGGCTTCCCGGCCGCGCGGCTGCCCGAGCAGGTCGTGATCACCCCCGCGTGCGGGCTGGCCGGCGCGCCGATGGGGTATGTCCGCGCGTTGCTCAAGGCGTGCACGGAGGCCGGTCGCCGGATCGCCGAGGTCTGACCCCGGAAATGTCAGGGGTGGGGACTACCGTGCCCGGTAGATGTTCCTGACACGGAGGTTCGGTTTCAGTGGCTACACCAGAGGCCTCTTCCCGGCATGCCGAGCTGGCCGACGAGATCCGGGAGCACCAGCACCGCTATTACGTGCTCGACGCCCCGGTCGTGTCGGACGCGGAGTTCGACCTGCTGCTGCGCGAGCTGGAGGCGCTGGAGGCCGAGTTCCCGGAGCTGCGGACTCCCGAGTCGCCGACCCAGACGGTGGGCGGCACGGCGTCCGGCGACTTCCCCAAGGTCGAGCACGCCGAGCGGATGATGTCGCTGGACAACGTGTTCAACCTCGACGAGCTGACGGCGTGGGCCGAGCGGGTGGTGCGGGACGCGGGCGGGCCGGTGCGGTTCCTCTGCGAGCTCAAGATCGACGGCCTGGCGATCAACCTGACGTATGAGAAGGGGGTTCTGGTCCGTGCCGCCACCCGTGGCACCGGGCGGGTCGGCGACGACGTGACACCCAACGTGCGGACCATCGGCGACATCCCGGAGCGGCTGACCGGTGACGACGTGCCCGGCCTGGTCGAGGTGCGCGGCGAGATCTACTTCCCGGCCGAGGCGTTCGCGGCACTCAACGCGATGCTGGTGGAGCAGGGTAAACCGACGTACATGAATCCCCGCAACGCCGCTTCCGGCAGCCTGCGGCAGAAGGACCCGCGGGTCACCGGGGCCCGCGGGCTCGGCATGGTGGTGCACGGCCTCGGCGCGCGCGAGGGGTTCAACCCGGCGTCGCAGTCGGCGGCCTACACGGCGATGAAGGCGTGGGGCCTGCCGGTCAGCGAGCGGTGGAGACTGGTCGACGATCTGGCCGGGGTGCGCGAGTTCATCGAGTTCTACGGCAAGAACAGGCATGCCGTCGAGCACGACATCGACGGCGTGGTGGTGAAGGTCGACGACGTCTCGATCCAGGGTCGTCTGGGTTCGACGAGCCGGGCGCCGCGCTGGGCGATCGCGTTCAAGTACCCACCCGAGGAGGTCACCACCAAACTGCTCGACATCGCGGTCAACGTGGGTCGCACCGGCCGGGTCACCCCCTATGCCGTGGTGGAGCCGGTCGTGGTGGCCGGGTCCGAGGTCGAGTTCGCCACCCTGCACAACGCGCAGGAGGTGGCCCGCAAGGGTGTGCTGATCGGCGACACCGTGGTGCTCCGCAAGGCCGGCGACGTGATCCCGGAGATCCTCGGGCCGGTCCTGGAGTTGCGGCCGGCGGACGCGCGGGCGTTCGTGATGCCCACCGAGTGCCCCGACTGCGGCACGCCGCTGGCCCCCGCGAAGGAGGGCGACATCGACATCCGCTGCCCGAATTCGCGGTACTGCCTGGGGCAGCGCCGTGAGCGCCTGACCTATGTCGGTCATCGCAACGTTCTCGACATCGACGTGCTCGGGGAGAAATCGGCCCGGGCGCTGATCGACTCGGGGGTGCTGTTCGACGAGGGCGACCTGTTCGGTCTCACCGAGGAGGACCTGCTGCGGGCCCCGTTCTTCGTGAAGAAGGACGGCACGCTCGGCGCCAACGCGCTCAAGATGCTGGCGAGCCTGGCGGAGGCGAGGACGCGGCCGCTCGCCCGGATCCTGCGGGCGTTGTCGATTCGGCACGTCGGACCGGACGCGGCGGGGGCGCTGGCGCAGGAGTTCGGCTCGATGGCGGCGCTCGAGGAGATCATCGCCCGCCCTCTGGCATCGGCCGGGCCGGTGCTCGCGCCCACGGCCGAGGCCGAGCCGGTGCTCGCGCCCACGGCCGAGGCTGGGCCGGTGCTCGCGCCCACGGCCGAGGCTGGGCCGGTGCTCGCGCCCACGGCCGAGGCTGGGCCGGTGCTCGCGCCCTCGATTGAGCCCGCGCCCTCGATTGAGCCCTCGGCCGAGGAAGGGCCTGCCCCCAAGCGGGCCGCCAAGATCGTGGACCCGCTGGCCGCGGTGGAGAAGGTCGGGCCGACCATCGCCGAGAGCCTGCGGGAGTGGTTCGCCGTGGACTGGCACCGGGAGATCATCGAGAAGTGGCGGGCCGCGGGCGTGCGGATGGCCGACGAGCGGGTGGAGACCGGCCCGCGCCCGCTGGAGGGCCTGACCGTCGTGGTCACCGGCACCCTGGCGGGTTACACCCGGGATCAGGCGGCCGCGGCGATCACCACCCGGGGCGGCAAGGTGAGCGGCTCGGTGTCGAAGAAGACCGGGTTCGTGGTGGTCGGCGACAATCCGGGCAGCAAGTACGACAAGGCGATGGCGCTGCGGGTGCCGGTGCTGGACGAGGCCGGTTTCGGGGTCCTGCTCGAGGATGGTCCGGAGGCGGCCCGCGCGGTGGCCGAGACCACCACGGAAGGGTGAATCCCGACAGATCGTACGTCTGAAAGTTACCGGATGAACAACAACGTTTAGGTGCTTTAGGACAAAAAGCGCCATACGGATCTATGGTGTATGCGATCGGTGATCGAGGCCATCGTGGAGGTCGCATGGATGCCGCTCGCCCACGGTTGGCCGGTCCGGAGCGCCGCCGCGCGGTGCTTCTTACCACCCTGCCGACCGTGGCCGCCGCCGTCCCGATGATCTGGGCGAGCGGCGGCCTGCCACCCGCCTTCTGGGCCCTGGCGGGGCTTGCCGTCGTGGTGGACACCCATCCGTACGGGGTGCCCGGACGCCGTGCCCGCTCCCTGATCCTGCCGTCGATCTGCTTCACCTTCGCGATCGCGCTGGCCTGGGGAGCGCTGCCGGCCGTCGCCGTCCAATCGGTGGCGGTGACCGTGGCCGGGGCCCGGATGCGGCATTCGCCCCGGCGTACCCTGCATCTGGCCGTGCAGCACGCCGCGGCGCTGATCGCGGCGGCGACCGTCGCCGGCCTCGCGTCCCCGCGCATCGACGACAACCCCGGCTGGCGGGAGGCGGCGCTGATCTGCGCCGCCGCCGTCGCCTGGATCGCCGCCCGGCACGCCGTGGCCGGCCTGGTCCGCGCTCTCACCTCGGAGACCCGCCCGCGCCGCCGCCGGCGCGGCCACGCCGACCTGTTCGCCACCTTCGCCCTGCTGCTGCTCGGTCCGGTGGTGCTGGTCGCCGCCCGGGTCAGCCCGGCCCTGGCACCGCTGGCCCTGCTGGCGCCGTACGCCGTGCACCGGATGGTCCGCTGGGCCGGCGAGTCCGAGCGGGCCACCCGCTTCGACCCGCTGACCGGCCTGCCCAACCGGCGCAGCCTCCAGACCGCGATGGCCGAACGCGCCCCGGACCGGCGCCGTGCCCTGCTCCTGCTCGACCTGGACCGGTTCCGCACGGTCAACGACGCCCTCGGCCACGGCGCCGGCGACCGCCTGCTGACCCGGGTCGCCGACCGGCTGACCGCCGCCGTGCCCGAACACGACCTGGTGGTCCGGCTCGGCGGCGACGAGTTCGCGGTGCTCGCCACCCGCGTCGACGACCCGGCCTCGGCCCGGCGCATCGCCCAGCACCTGACCGACGCGCTGAGCCGCCCGTTCCCGCTGGACGGCACCCCGGTCGAGCTGAGCGCCTCGATCGGGATAGCGCTGCAATCCGGCCGCCGCGACGGCAGCACCCTGCTGCGCGAGGCCGAGTCCGCCATGTACGAGGCGAAACAGCGCGGCGACCAGGTCGCCGTGCACGGGCCGGACGTCGCCGAGCACACCCCCGACCGGCTCACCCTGGTCGCCGACCTGCGGACCGCGCTGCGCCGCGACCCGCCCGACGACGGGATAGTCCTCTACTACCAGCCGCAGATCGCCATCGCGACCGGCGAGGTGGTCGGCGTCGAGGCGCTGCTGCGCTGGCGGCACCCGAGGCGCGGCACGGTCGGCCCCGAGGAACTGCTCCGCGCCGCCGAGCCCACCCCGGTGATGCGGCTGCTCACCGCCCGCGTGCTGGAGGAGGTGGTGGCGCAGCTCGCGGCCTGGCGACGGGACCGGGCTCCGCTGCGCGCCGCCGTCAACGTCAGCGCCCGCGACCTGCACGCCGGGGACATCGCGGACCGGGTGGGCGCGCTTCTCGGGAGGTACGGCGTACCCGCCGAGATGCTGCAACTGGAGATCACCGAGAGCGCTCTGATGGCCGACCCGCACCGGGTCCTGGAGACCACCACCCGGCTCAGCCGGATGGGCGTGGCCATCTCGCTGGACGACTTCGGCACCGGCTACTCGTCCCTGCAACACCTGCGGCGGCTGCCGCTCACCGAGGTGAAGATCGACCGCTCGTTCGTGCTGGGCATGGTCACCGACCGGGGCGACGCCGCGATCGTCCGCTCGGTGATCGGTCTCGCCGAGTCGCTGGGCCTGCGCGCCGTGGCCGAGGGCGTCGAGGACGAGGCGACCTGGCGGATGCTCGCGGCCGCCGGCTGCCACACCGCGCAGGGCTGGTTCCACGCCCGGCCCATGCCGGCCGCCGAACTCGCACAGTGGCGACGGCGGTACCGCCCGGTCAAGCCCGGGAATCGCGGCGAAATAGACTCAGGCTCGGCATGTAAACCGTCAAACGATGAGGGGGCAGGATGGCCGCCATCTCCCGCGAAGAGGTAGCGCACCTGGCGCGCCTGTCGCGGCTCGCCGTGACCGAAGAGGAGCTCGATCGATTCGCGGGTCAGCTCGACGTGATCCTGCAATCGGTCGCGCGGGTCGGTGAGGTGGCCGCGGAGGACATCCCGCCGACCTCCCACTCGGTCCCGCTGACCAACGTGTACCGCGAGGACGTCCCCACCGGCAGCCTCACACAGGACGAGGCGCTCTCCGGAGCGCCCGACGGGTACGAGGGCCGTTTCCGGGTGCCGCGCATCCTGGACGAGGAGGACTGATACGTGACCGACCTGACCAGGCTCTCCGCGGCCGCACTGGCGTCTCTCATCGCGAAGCGGGAGGTGTCGGCCGTCGAGGTCGCGACCGCCCACCTCGACCGGATCGCCGCCGTCGACGACCGGGTGCACGCCTTCCTGCACGTCAGCCGGGCCGAGGCGCTGGAGTCGGCTGCCGCCGTCGACCGCGGCGAGATCACCGGACCGCTGGCCGGCGTGCCGATCGCCGTCAAGGACGTGGTGACCACCAAGGGCATCCCGACCACCGCCGCCTCCAAGATCCTCGAAGGGTGGAAACCGCCGTACGACGCGACCATCGTCGAGCGGCTCAAGAAGGCCGGCATGCCGATCCTCGGCAAGACCAACATGGACGAGTTCGCGATGGGCTCCTCCACGGAGTACAGCGCGTACGGGCCCACCAACAACCCGTGGGACCTCGGGCGGATCCCGGGCGGATCGGGTGGTGGCTCGGCGGCGGCGCTCGCGGCGTACGAGGCGCCGCTCGCCATCGGCACCGACACCGGCGGCTCGATCCGGCAGCCCGGCGCGGTCACCGGCACCGTGGGCGCCAAGCCGACCTACGGCGGCACCTCCCGGTACGGGCTGATCGCCTTCTCCTCCTCGCTGGACACGCCCGGCCCCTGCGCCCGTACCGTCGAGGACACCGCCCTGCTGCACGCGGTGATCGCCGGTCACGACCCGCGTGACTCCACCTCCATCCCGCAGCCGGTTCCGGACGTGGTGGCCGCGGCCCGCCTCGGCGCCACCGGTGACCTGACCGGCGTCAAGCTGGGCCTGGTCAAGGAGTTCGCCGGCGACGGCTCCGAGCCCGGTGTCGCCGCGGCGTTCAAGGAGTCGCTGGAAGCCCTGGTGAAACTGGGCGCCGAGGTCGTCGAGGTGTCCTGCCCGCACTTCCAGTACGCGCTTCCCGCCTACTACCTGATCGCCCCCAGCGAGTGCTCCTCCAACCTGGCCCGCTTCGACGGCGTCCGGTACGGCCTGCGCGAGGGCGACGACGGCAACCACTCCCTCGAAGAGGTCATGTCGCTGACCCGGGAGGCCGGTTTCGGGCCCGAGGTCAAGCGCCGCATCATCATCGGCACCTACGCGCTGTCGTCCGGCTACTACGACGCCTACTACGGCCAGGCACAGAAGGTCCGCACCTTGATCACCCGCGACTTCCAGGCCGCGTTCGAGAAGGTGGACGTGCTGGTGTCGCCGACCACGCCGTTCGTGGCGTTCCCGTTCGGGTCGCGTACCTCCGACCCGTACCAGATGTACCTCGCCGACCTCTTCACCATCCCGACGAACCTGTACGGCGGCCCGGCCATCTCGGTGCCGTGCGGTCTCTCCGAGGGTCTGCCGGTCGGCTTCCAGATCATGGCCCCGACGCTCGCCGACGACCGGATGTACCGGGTCGCCGCCGCGCTCGAGTCCGCCGTCGGCACGTTCACCCCACCGGCCCTGTGAGGAGGAGGTAAAGATGAGCTACGAAGAGATCCTCACCCGGTACGAGCCGGTCATCGGCCTGGAGACGCACGTCGAGCTGGGCACCGCGACCAAGATGTTCTGCGGCTGCAAGACCGACTTCGGCGCCGAACCGAACACCCAGGTCTGCCCGGTCTGCCTGGCCCTGCCCGGTGCGCTTCCGGTGATGAACCGGGCCGCCATCGAGGCGACCATCCAGATCGGCCTGGCGCTGAACTGCACGATCGCCGAGTGGTGCCGGATGGCCCGGAAGAACTACTTCTACCCGGACATGCCGAAGAACTTCCAGACCTCGCAGTACGACGAGCCGCTCTGCGTGGACGGCTACGTCGACGTCGACGTCGACGGCGTCTCCCACCGCATCGGCATCGAGCGGGTCCACATCGAGGAGGACACCGGCAAGACGCTGCACGTCGGCGGCGCCACCGGCCGGATCCACGGCGCCACCGAGTCGCTCGTCGACTACAACCGCGCCGGGATCCCGCTCGTCGAGATCGTCACCAAACCGGTCCCCGGGCTGGGCGCGCTCGCACCCGAGGTCGCCAAGGCGTATGTCGCCGAGCTGCGCGACATCATCCGCTCGCTCGGCGTCTCCGACGTGCGCATGGAGCAGGGCTCGATGCGGTGCGACGTCAACACCTCGCTGAACCGCCCGGGCGAGGAGTGGGGCACCCGGACCGAGACGAAGAACGTCAACTCGCTCCGCTCCGTCGAACGCGCCGTCCGCTCCGAGATCATCCGCCAGTCCGGCATCCTCGACGACGGCGGCAAGATCCACCAGGAGACGCGGCACTTCCACGAGGACCGTGGCGACACCAGCCCCGGCCGCTCCAAGGAGACCGCCACCGACTACCGCTACTTCCCCGAGCCGGACCTGGTGCCGATCGCGCCCGACCCGGCGTGGGTCACCTCCCTCCGTGAGGCTCTCCCGGAGAAGCCCAGCGCCAAGCGGGCCCGTCTCCGCGAGGAATGGGGCATCTCCGAACTCGACATGCAGTCGGTGGCCAACGCCGGCGCCGTCGAGATCATCGAGGAGACCATCGCCGCCGGTGCGTCGCCGGCGGGTGCCCGCAAGTGGTGGATGGGCGAGCTGGCCCGCCGCGCCAACGAGCTCAACATCGAACTCGCCGCGGTCGGTGCGTCGCCCGCCCAGGTGGCGTCCCTGCAGAAGCTCGTCGACGAGGGCAAACTCAACGACAAGCTGGCCCGGGCCGTCCTCGAAGGCGTCGTCGCGGGCGAGGGCGACCCGGCCGAGGTGATGGCCGCCCGTGGTCTCGAGGTGGTCAACGACACCGGCGCCCTCACCGCCGCCGTCGACGAGGCCATCGCCGCCAACCCGGAGATCGCCGCCAAGATCCGTGACGGCAAGGTCGCCGCCGCGGGCGCCCTGGTCGGCGCGGTCATGAAGACCACGCGGGGCCAGGCGGATGCCAAGGCCGTCCGCGAGTTGCTCCTCGAGCGTCTCGGCGTCTCCTGACCCCATCCGGTACGCCCATCGCCCGGCCCTGTTTCACTCGGGGCCGGGCGGTGCCGTCCCCGGCCCTTTGCCGCCCGAGCCGGGCTGAGCTGCCCCTCGATCTCTCCGGCCCCGTTTCGCTCGGGGCCGGGTGGTGTCGCGTCACCGCTCTGGGACGGCCGCCTCGTCGTCCTCACCATCGCGCGTCGCCTCCTCTCTCCGCCCCTCACCGGTATGACGGGTCGGCGGGCTCACAACATTGCGCCTCTCGGGTCCGAGGTTCGGCGCTCCTCCCGCGCGGTGCGCGGTTTCGGGGCGGGGACGGCCCACTCCGGGCGGTCAGGCTTGATCCCTCCGTGGGCCGTCCCCACCCCGAAACCTTGCCGACTCGCTGTGGCTGCCGCGTGTCGCGGCCGTCCGTCGTCGTTGATCTCCCGGTGCCCGGTGCCCGGTGCCCGGTGCCCGGTGCCCGGTGCCCGGTGCCCGGTGCCCGGTGCCCGGTGCCCGGTGCCCGGTGCCCGGTGCCCG
>NZ_JBFAMR010000053.1:0-58467 GCF_040656595.1 Actinoplanes sp. NPDC049802 | reverse complement strand
GGATCGGCGGCCCGCGCGGTGCGGAACGCCACCTCGATCCAGTCGTTGCCGGTGCCCTGCAGGTTCGACTGGCGGCGGCTGCCGTCCTCGTTGAACGCCTCGTTCACGACGTCCCAGGAGTGCAGTTTGCCCCGGTAGTGGGCCATCACGCCGTTGATGTGCTCGATCATCGCCTGCCGCAGGGAGCTGCCGGTGAGCCTCTGCATCCAGCCCGGCTGCTGGGCATGCCAGGCCAGGGTGTGGCCGCGCACCGGGATACCACGCTGGGTCGCCCAGTTGTAGATCTGGTCACCGGAGTTGAAGGTGAACTGCCCCCGGTTCGGCTGAGTGGCGTCCGGTTTCATCTCGTTCTCAGCCGTGATCATGTTGAACTCGCGGGCGGCGATCGTGCTGTAGGTCGAGTTGCTCAGCCGGCCAGCGGCGATGGCCGTACCGAAGTAGCGGTTCGACTGCTTGGCGGCAGCACCCAGCGTGCTCTCCGCGGCGTTCGCAGCCGGCATCACCATCGCGGCCGTGGCTATTGCCACGACGCCGGCGGCGACGACGGCCAAAGCCTTGGCACTCGTCGATCTTGTCCACCGGATCCCGCCGTGATGGACCGAGAATCCCTTCACCACCATGGCCTCCTTCCCTGGCCGGGTGCCCGAGCCGTCCCGCCGGGTGGCGGGGCGGCGCATCAAGACATCCAATGACGTCGATGCTGCCGGGTGCTGTCGTTCGCAGGCAACAATTTCCGGAGAATTTCCGGTAGATGAAGGTCCGGTAAGCGCCAAATAAGCGCAGGTACCGCCGATCGGACTTAACCGTGTGCCCGGCGGCCTGTCTCATCCCGCGGGAGAGTTTGGATATACCTTCGAAACTTTCGATATCCGGTGTCAGTGCGAGATCGCCGCCGCTTCTAGGTGCGCTTCGAGGAGGCGGCCCGGCACATCCGCGAGGCGGGCGACGTACGCACCTGGGACATGGCCGCGATCGGCGAGGGCGAGTCGACCCTGCTGAGCCTGGTCGACGCGAAGGGCGACCCGGCCGGCATCACCGGCCTGGCCTACCGGGACGCCACCGGCAACCTGATCAGGACCGGCAAGGCGAAGCAGCGCGACCTCAACGACTTCCCCGGTTGTATCTACGTGTGCGCGTACCAGCGCGAACTACCCCCGGCGCCGCGGGCCGACAGCGGCCCGTCAACCTGTGCCTTGGCACGTAGGATGGGAAGCCGCATCCAGCGGACCGTCCGCGTCGACAGAAGGCCAGGTGGAAGTACGTCTGGGAAGTCCTCCAGGAATACCGATGGGAGCCCCTGCCGGCCAGATCTCGTGTCATGCGCCAAGACCTTTTCGGTACGGGAGCAGCCTAGATCGGCCGCTGCAAATGTCGTCGGAGCGGGCGAGCGTCAGAAAGGGCCGACGAGGCGTTACCGCCTGTCGTGGCATCGAAGTGACGGCTTCGAGATCAGGCCCACGCCAACCCATCGGTTGTGGCGGCTGGCAAAATCGCGGCCATGAGCGGTCCTGAGCTGGTCCTGGTGCTGCGTTACCGCAAGGCGGTGACGTACGGGTTCCACGCGTTGCTGGGTGCGCTGGGCCAGCACGAGACCGCCACCCGCACGAGGTGCGCTTCGGCGAGACCGTTGAGGAGACCGCGCGGCACATCCGGGAGGCGGGCGACGTACGCACCCTTGTGCTCTGGTCCTTCTATTCTCCGGACGCCGCGGCTCTCGCCGAGGAGTTGAAGCAGATCAGGCAGTGGGCGGACGGTCCGAACGTGACGCATCTGGCTGGGGGAGTGCACGCGACCGCCGAGCCGGTGCAGACGCTGGACGCGGGCTGGGACATGGCGGCGATCGGCGAGGGCGAGTCGACCCTGCTGTCCCTGGTCGACGCAAAGGGCGACCCGGCCGGCATCACCGGCTTGGCCTACCGGGACACCACCGGCAACCTGATCAGGACCGGCAAGGCGAAGCAGCGCGACCTCAACGATTTCCCGGGCTTCGCCCTCAAGTGGGACAAGTTCAACGCCCTCGAAATCACGAGGGGATGTATCTACGCGTGCCCGTAGCAACCCGAATTACTACCTGTGGCTGGTACCGGGGTGGCCACCGGCGATCATGTCACTGCGCAGCGCCTCTCGGAGATGCTCGCGAGGGGGCGACGACGTCTCGTGCGGACGGAGGACGCCGAGGTCCGTGGCTCGGTCGATCACGGTTGCGCCAACGCACGCGTACAACGGGCCAGCTCAGGTTCGGGCCACAGCCGCGCCCTGCCCGTGGAGATTCGGGTCTAGAGTGGACAGATGCTGGGAGTCGTAGCGGCCGCGCTGGGCGGGCCTGAGGTGTTGCAGGTTACCGAGTTGCCCGATCCTGAGGCGGGGCCCGGTCAGGTGGTGGTCCGGGTTCGCGCGGTCTGTGTGCATCCGGCTGACGTCGCCTCCACCACCGGCGAGATCCCCCGCGGGCCGGTTCCGACGCCGTTCCTGCCCGGGTGGGACATCGCCGGCGAGGTGGCCTCGGTCGGGCCCGGTGTTGCCGAGTTCGGAGTGGGCGACAGGGTCGTCGGGATGATTCCGTGGTATGCGACCCGGGGCGCACCGGGCGGCTACGCCCAGTTCGTGGCGGCCGACGCCGACTGGCTCGTGCCGTTGCCGGCCGAGCTCGACTTCGTGCCCGCGTCCACGGTGCCTCTCAACGCCCAGACCGCCCACCAGGGGCTGTTACTGGTGTCGCTGGCCATGCTGCCGTCCGGCAGCAGCATTCTCGTCACCGGTGCGAGCGGCGGCGTCGGTGGCTTCGCCGCCCAGCTCGCTGTCGAGGCCGGCTACCGCGTCCTGGCTCAGGCGAGCGACAACGACGAGCAATGGGTGCACGGCCTCGGCGTTCACCAGGTCGTTTCCCGTACGGCTGATCTGTCCGCGGTCGGGCCGGTGTCCGCGGTGTTCGACGCGGTCCCCGTCGGCGAGGCGGCGGCCGCTGCCGTCCAGGACAGGGGGATCGTGGTCGCCACCCGGCCCACGCCGCCCATGGTGCCGGCTCGGGGTGTGCGTCAAGAGTTGCAACTGATCCGGCACGACCGCGAGCTGTTGGCCGACCTGGTGGGCCAGGTGGCGGCGGGCCGGCTGCGCACGCGCGTGGCCGCCACGATGCCGTTGCCTCAGGCCGCGGAGGCCCACCGCCGGGTGCTGGCCGGCGGCATGCACGGCAAGCTCGTGCTCACGGTGGACTGACGGCGGAGGGATTTCAGTCCAGGTACGGGTCGGCCTCGGCGCGGATCGTGAGGCCGCTCGTGGGGATGGTGTCGACCATCGTGCCGGCGCAGTTCGGGCATCGGTAACGGAGCAGAGCCCCCTATTCGCCGGCGCTCTCGACCGCTCCGGCCCGGCGGGCGCCGCTGCGGTGCACCCACACCGGGTCGCCTGGCAGGCACCCCGCCACGGGTTCGGGCCCGTACGTCTCGGTGTGGTCGCCTTTCTCGGTGGCCACAACCCAGGTGATGCCGGCCTTGTCGGTCGAGTTCGCGTGTCGTTTCGCGCTGAACATCGCCTGGTCCGCACGGCGCATCAGGTCGGGAAGGTCGGACGAGCGCCCGGCCGGGACAACGCCGATCGAGGCGGTGACGGACAGGGTGTGTTCCCGCACGAGCATCGGGGGTGCGATCGCGGCGCTCAGCGAGGTGGCCACCTCGTGCCACCACGTCGGTGGGACGTCGGGGTGCGGGGCGCGGGGCAGGGCGGCGAACTCGTCCCCGCCGAGCCGGGCCACCAGATGGTTGCCGAGGCAGTCGGCCATGCGCCGGGCGACCACGCGGAGGACCTCGTCACCGGCGTCGTGCCCGTACGTGTCGTTGATCGGCTTGAATCCGTTGAGGTCGAGGATCACCACGGCCGACGAGCAATCGTCGCGACGCAGCCGTTCCGGGGCGACGGCGTGGAAGAGGCGACGGTTGGCGAGTCCGGTGAGTTCGTCGTGGCCGGCCATCCATTGGAGTGACGCGCGC
This sequence comes from Actinoplanes sp. NPDC049802, assembly GCF_040656595.1. Taxonomy (NCBI): domain Bacteria; kingdom Bacillati; phylum Actinomycetota; class Actinomycetes; order Micromonosporales; family Micromonosporaceae; genus Actinoplanes; species Actinoplanes sp. NPDC049802. The sequence goes on along the minus strand of NZ_JBFAMR010000053.1, from coordinate 54,481 downwards.
TCCTGCTCCAGCTGTCGGATGCGAGCCCGGAGGCGGGCGATCTCGGGCCCGTCCCGCAGTTGAGCATCATCCGGCGGCGCGCCGCTCATGTCGGCGGCTGCAGAAGCGAGGATCCGCATCGGCCGTCCTCTCCCAACTGCGGCGGACCTGTTGGAGTTGTCGAGTGGACGGTGGGGTGAACGCCCGGCGCCACTCCGGAATCATGTCAGCCGGTCGAGGCTCGTGCAAGATTTCACGAGGACAGTCTTCACGACGACTAGATGCATCCACAGCGAATTTCGGCTACTCTGAGTGTCGCCACTTTCGTGGTGAAAGAGTCGTGCGTACCCCTCGATACTGATTCTGCACGTCAGGCCGACGCCACTCCGGTGGCACGTCAGTTACGCACAGCAAGCAGCTCCGGGGAGGGTCGCTGATGAGTAGCGAAACCAGCTGGATCATTTCCAGCAGGTCGACAGGCAACGGCGGCAGCTGCGTCGAGGCGCGCCGCCAAGGTGGCCTGATCGAGGTCCGGAACAGCAACGCCCGCGAGGCCGGCACCGTGGTGTTCACGACCGAGGAGTGGGACTCGTTCCTGTTCGGCGCCAAGCGCGGCGAATTCGACCGGCTGCTGTCCGACTGATCAGGTCGGCCGGAAGTCGCCGACGGGTACGGAATCCCTGCTGATCAGGGTGAAGATCCGCCGGTACTCGTCCACCTCTACCTGTTCCTCCAGGTAGAGCGCACCGACGTGGGACTCGAGGTAGACCACGTCCGGATCGTCCGGGTCGTCGAACTCGAGTATCCGGAAGGCGCCGGCCATCGCCGCGTGGGCCCCGACCGAGAAAGGCAGCACCCGGATGTCGATGGCGTCCTCTCCGGACAGCCGCCGCAGATGTTCGATCTGATCCTTCATCACCTGGTCGCCGCCGACCGGCCGGGTCACCGCACCCTCGCCGAGCACTGTCACGAGGCGGACCGGCGGGGTGCGGGTGAAGAGCGTCGTCTGCCGCTGCATGCGCAAATTGATATGGCGCTCGGCGAGTTGCGTGTCGACCGGCTGTTCGGCGCCGAAGACCGCCCGCGCGTATTCCACGGTCTGCAGCTCGCCCGGGACGATCTCGCCGTCGTACCCGAACATTCGCGACGCCGACGCCTCGAGCCCGACGTACAGCTTGAACCACTCGGGGATTACAGGGCTGGCGTCCCACCACTCTTGCTGCGATGTGCCCAGCGCGAGGTCGGCCAGCGCGTCGGTGATGCTCTGGTCGGCGCCGTAGAGCCAGCACAGCGCGCGGACGTTGGCCCCGGTGACCGGAACCTTGCCCGTCTCTATGCGGTGCAGTGTCGGCTCCGAGATGCCCAGGCGCGCGTCCACCACGTCGCGCCGGCTCATGCCGGACGCCGTGCGCAGCCGGGTCAACCGCCGCCCCAACGCTCGTCGCACGACACGTTGGCCCGTGACTGGCACGCCTTACCTCCGCTTAGCCAACCTGTGTGGACGGTGATCCAGACCACCCTACCCGCGATGTTGCCTTGTCAACAGCCAACTCGTCGGCTGAGCAGTCACCAGGTCGTCGGCCCGACCGGCCGCGGACACGCTGATGAAGAGGTCGGGCGCGCCGAGCTGGTTCAGATCATGATCTGGAGCACCGGTGAAGCAGAGCTGGAAACCGTACGCCTACGCGACGACAGGATCGTCAACAAGCACTTCGACCTGACCGGCCGAAGCAACCTCGACGATCTCCTCGACCAACTCGTCCGGCTCCTCGTCTGCAACGAAGTGCCCGAGGAGGCCATCGCAGCCGACCTCGTCAGCCTCGGCTGCGAACTGCTGGGCGCGGCATCGACGGGATGAACCTCGCCATGCTCGCCGCCGTGCACGCGCGTGACGCGGACGAGGACGTGAGATCTACAGCGGACTGAGCTTGAGACTGGACAAGGTCGCCTACCAGTACGAGACGAATGCGGCGCAAGCCTGGAGCGACCAGGTCGGGGTGCCGGTGAGTGGCCAGGTTCAGGCCGCAGACGCGGGACTGCTCACCGTCGACGACAACTGGGACCGTGACGGCGCTGTCGCGTACCGGCAGATGTCGCCGTTGCAGAAGGCCGCGCTGGAGAAGGTGAAGACGACCATCACCGATGGCCTGGCGACCGCGTTGGACCAGGTTCGTAACAGGATCTTCCTGGTTTGGGCCGGCTTGATCGGGGCGCTGGTCTCGCTGGGCGTGGGCCTGATCGGTGCCATCGGTTCCAGCGCCACGGTCTTCGGCCTGCCGGCGGCGCCGTTCATCGCCGCCGGGGCCGCGGTGACCGCCTCGGCGGCGTTGATCGTCGGATGCGAAACGCTCAAACATGCCGGTACGTCAGCGAACGACACGCTTCGGCAGAAGTTCGACGATATTGGCTTCTTTCGAGGGCACTCTCCGTCGGCGGGTACGGCATGACCGCGGCGCATACCCGGCATGGCGGGAACGCGCTGCTCGCGGTTCTGATCGGTGTTGCGGCGCTGGCCGACTGCCTGGTCGCCGGCCTGGGTGCGATGGCATGGTCGGATCACGGTGCCGGGGGATTCACCACCGAGGAGGCTCTGCCGTCCGCCGTGGCCGGGCTGTCCGCTGCGGTCGGTGTCGTTCTCGCGGTGCTTGCGATGATCGCGCTGCTACGTGGCCGTGCCGGACGTGGTCTTGCCCGTGCCGCGGTCAACCTGACCTGGCTCCGTCTGGGTCCGTGATCATCGCGTTGGCCGCTGTCGCACTCACGGTCGGCGTCACGTCAGTGTTTCCCCTGGTAGGTATGGCGGTTGCGGTAGGCGACACCATCGGCGGACTGGTCGTCACCGGTGCGGCCGTCCGGCGTACCGGTGATGGGTGAGCCGGTCGTCGTAGGGGCGTGGCCTCGCAGGCCGGCAGAACCGGGATATGAGTGGTTCTGAGCTGGTCCTGGTGCTGCCTTACCGGAAGGCGGTGACGTACGGCTTCCATGCGCTGCTCGGCGCATTGGGTGAGCACGAGACCACGACGCGGTACGAGGTGCGGTTCGGGGAGATTACCGAGGAAACGGCCCGTCACATCCGGGAGGCGGGCGATGTCCGGACTCTCGTGCTCTGGTCTTTCTATTCTCCTGACGCCGCGGCACTCGCGGAGGAGCTGAAAAGGATCCGGGAGCTGACCGACGGCCCGAACGTCACGCATCTGGCCGGGGGAGTGCACGCGACCGCCGAGCCGGTGCAGACGCTGGATGTCGGGTGGGACATGGCGGCGATCGGGGAGGGCCTGTCGAGTCAATCATGTTTCGCGGACTTCGGGTGGCCGAGCTGGAGGCTAGGTTGTACGGTATTTTGTACAACCTCTGGGAGGGGTCATGAAGGTTATAACCGCGTCTGACCTGCGCGCCAACCTCGCCAACGTGTTCGACGCCATCGAAGACGACGCCGAGGATCTTGTCGTCACCAGAAGCGGGCACGAGCCACTGGTGATCATGCGTAAGAGTGAGTACGACGCCTGGCGCGAAACCGAATATCTATCCCGTGGCGCAAACGGCCGCGAGCTGCGGCGCCGCATGGCGGAGATGGAAGCGGGCGAAGGCGCCGTGCACGAGTTGATCGAGGATGACGCGGAGCCGCGTAGGTGAAAATCCTATGGCACCCGAGCGCGTGGGACGAGTACGTCCACTGGCAGACGGCTGACCGAAAGGTCCTCAAACGGATCAACACGCTGATCAAGGATATTCAGCGCGGCGAGGATGGCGGTATCGGTAAGCCGGAACCGCTGAGAGGCGACCTCTCGGGATGGGCGTCCCGGCGGATCAACGAGGAACATCGGCTGGTGTGCAGAATCGCCGCAGACCGGTTGGAGATTGTGTCCTGCCGGTACCACTACGCGGAAAAATAGCGACGGACGTCCAACTCCCACCACTGGTACGCGGCATCCACAGCGGACTCCGGTGCGATACGCAAGCGCCGTCGATCGGCGTGTCGTCCATGAACTCCCACCGGCCAGCAGGGTACGGGGGGAATCGCACGCCGCTAGCGTTCTCATCCCGGCCGAACATTGGAGTTTGGGATGACAGTCGCTGCGCATGATGGGGATGCCGATCAGGACATCACGTCACATTATCCGCCTGGCGTACGCGGTCACGCCGTCATTGTTATCGACGCCGGGAAAGACGGCGAGGACGCGTTGGCCGTCTGGACGCTGAGTCCGTTCGGTGAACCGATCGGCGCGTGGGTGCTTCCGCTCGCGGATCTCGACGAATCCCGGCTACTCGAGATCATGACCATGGTGCGCGGACGATGCCTGGTCGGCTGGACCGAGGAGTCGGCGGTCGCAGCGCTCGGCAAGATCGAGGCCGTACTGCCGCCCGAGATCGTCGCCCGGCTCCGGACCACCCGCCTCGCCATCCCCGGTCTGATCGCTGAGGCCCGGGAGCACCGTGCCCACTACGACGAGGAACTGGCCAGGTACAAGGCGGCGACGGGCGCCAAAGTAGCGCCGCTCACCTGGGCACGGGACCTTCCCGCTCTCGGCGACGAGGAGGCCGCCCTGAGCCCGCGCCCGTTCTACGCGGCCAGCCCGGCGGCGACGGCCGCGCTGACCGTCGCCAAGTCCCTGGGCCAGGCAATCGAGCTGTGGCAGATGACCGAGGAAGCCCGATTCCGGCGTCCGTATCTGCGTGGGCTCGGCCCGCAGCAGCCGCTTCCGCCCGGGTGGACGGCCCGGCTGCGGAGCGCCGAGTCGGGTCTGGAGGGCTGAGGTATGTATGCCGTCGTCGATCTGGAGACGACCGGAACCCGGACCAGTTGGCACGACCGTGTCGTGGAGATCGCCGTCGTGCGCCTCGCCGAGTCGGGCCGCACCATCGACGAGTGGTGCACGCTGGTGAACCCTGACCGGGACCTCGGGCCGCAGGAGATCCACGGCATCACCGCCGCCGAGGCCCGTCGCGCACCACGGTTCGCCGACCTCGCCGGGCAGGTCGTCGAGCGTCTTGCAGGGCACACCGTCGTGGCCCACAACCTGGTCTTCGACGCCGGTTTCCTCACCGCGGAGTTCGCCAAGCTCGGCTACCAGGTACCTGTCGAGGCGGGCCGGGGCCTGTGCACCATGCGCCTGGCCGGGCATTTCCTGCCCGCTGCCGCGCGCAGTCTGCAGGCATGCCGGTCGGCTGCCGGGCTCGGCCGTCATCGGGCGCACTCTGCTCTCCACGACGCCCGGGCAGCCGCCGAGCTGTTCGCGTTCTATCTGCGGCAGGCGGGACGCCCGGCGCCCTGGGCCCCGTTGGTGCACGAGGCGCAGCGGGTGTGGTGGCCGGCCGTGGTGGGCAACGATCTTCCCCCGGTGACACGTCGTCGCGCGGAGGACCGGGAGCCGCACTTCCTGACCCGGCTGGTCGACCGGCTGCCCCGGCTGCGGGATCCACAGGGTGACGCGTACCTGGACCTGCTCGACCGCGCGCTGCTCGACCGGCACATATCGGCGACCGAGGCGGATCACCTCGTGGCGACCGCCGACCGGCTGGGCCTGGCCCGTGCCGACGTGGAGGGATTGCACCGGGGATACCTGAAGAGCCTGGCCGTCGTCGCGCTGCAGGATCAGGTTCTGACGGCGGCGGAAAGACGTGACCTCGACGCCGTTGCCGGACTGCTCGGCCTGACCACCGGTGACGTCGACCGATCACTGGCCGATGCCGGTGGGGCGGCAGAGTCGGCCCGCGAGCGGTGGCGGTTGGCCGCCGGTGACCTGGTTGTCTTCACCGGCAGCATGACTCCGGCCCGGGAGGTGTGGGAGGACACCGCGAGGCGGCACGGCCTGGACGTCGGCGGCAACGTCACCAAGAAGACGCGCCTGCTGGTGGCCGCCGACCCCGACACGATGTCCGGCAAGGCGAAGAAGGCGCATCAGTACGGCATTCCGATCGTCCACCCCACCGCCTACCGAACGATGCTCGACGAGATGCTGGTGGCTACCAGAGTGTGACGATCGCTGGCCCACCGTGCTGTGGGTGGGAGCGTGGTGGCTCGGCGGCCCGCGGCGTGACTGGCAGAATCGCCGCATGCCTGGTCTGGAGCTGATTCTGGTGCTGCGTTACCGCAAGGCGGTGACGTACGGCTTTCATGCGTTGCTGGGTGCGCTGGGCCAGCATGAGACCGCGACCCGGTACGAGGTGCGCTTCGGGGAGAACGTGGAGGAGACGGCTCGGCACATTCGTGAGGCGGGCGGCGCTCGTACCCTCGTGCTCTGGTCTTTCTATTCGCCGGATGCGGCCGTGCTGGCTGAGGAGCTGAAGCAGATCCGGGTGTTGGCGGACGGCCCGAACGTGACGCATCTGGCCGGGGGAGTGCACGCGACGGCGGAGCCGGTGCAGACGCTGGACGCGGGCTGGGACATGGCCTCGATCGGTGAGGGCGAGTCGACCCTGCTCAGCCTGGTCGACGCGAAGGGCGACCCCACGGGGATCACCGGCCTAGCCTACCGCGACGCCACCGGCGCGGTGAAGAAGACCGGCAAGGCCAAACAGCGCGACCTCAACGACTTCCCGGGTTTCGCCCTCAAGTGGGACAGGTTCAACGCCCTCGAAATCACGAGGGGATGCATCTATGCGTGCAGATTCTGTCAGACGCCCTTTATGTTCTCGGCGAAGTTCCGGCATCGGAGCGTGGAGAACGTCCGGTGGCATGTTGATCAGATGCGGGCGCGCCGCCTCCGCGACGTCCGGTTCATCACACCGACCGCGTTGAGCTACGGCAGTCAGACGGATGAGCCGAACCTGGCTGCCGTGGAGGAACTGCTGGCCTCCTGCCGGGAGGGGATCGGCCCGAACGGGCGGGTGTTCTTCGGTTCGTTCCCGAGTGAGATCCGGCCCGAGCACGTCAGCCGTGAGGCGTTGCGGCTGGTGAAGAAGTACTGCGACAACAACAACATCATCGTGGGCGCCCAGTCGGGCTCCGACCGGGTTCTGGACGCGGCCAAGCGCGGCCACGGCGTGGAGGAGGTGATGCGGGCCGCCCGTCTCGGTATCGAAGAGGGCTTCAAGATCAACGTTGACATGATCTTCGGGATGCCGGGCGAGAACGAGGACGACGTGAACGACTCGCTGACCCTGGCCCGCGAGCTGGCCGACCTGGGCGCCCGGATTCACGCGCACACCTTCATGCCGCTGCCCGGTACCCCGTGGCGCGACGCGCCTCCCGGCGATGTCGACCCGGCGACGATCCGTGAGGTGGACCGGCTGTCACGGCAGGGTGCCCTCTACGGCCACTGGCAGAAGCAGCGCGACCACGCGGCCCGGCTGGCCGCCGCGGCGGGGGCGTACCCCCGTCCGGGGCGCAGCCGGACCATTCTCCCCACGGTGCCCCGACCGGCCACGAGGACGCCGTCCGGGCCGGAGCCCGCGGGCGGATGCGGGACCTGCTGAGAGCCGGGCGATCAGAGGGAGCGTGCCAGCCCGGCGGCCTGCCGGAGGTGGGCCTCCTTCAGGACGGCCCACCCGGACGGATCGCTGCCCGCCAGGATCGACCCGTCCAGGACGACGAAGCCGGACGACGACGCCCGGGCGCCGATGCGGTCGGTGAGCATCGTGGTCCGCATCGCCTGGTGGACGCCGGATCTCTCCAGTTCGGCGATCGGATGGCCGGCGGTGCAGAGCACGACGGCCCGCCGCGCCACCCGGCCCCACCCGGGCTTGTACGCCCAGCCGGCCGTCCACACCCGGTCGAACCAGCCTTTCAGGATGGCCGGGCAGTCCGCCCACCAGACCGGATAGATGAACGCCCACACGTCGGCCGCGTCGAGCATCGCGTGTTCCGCGGCCACGTCGGCGGGCACCGGCGAGGACGCGGTTCGCGCGTATTCGGCGGCGCTCAGCACCGGCTGGAAGCCGGACCCGTAAAGATCCGACAGGGTGTACGACGACAGCCCGCCGAGGAACGCGTCCAGCACCTCCCGGGTGAAGCTCGCCGGATCCGGATGGGCGTAGACGACGTGGGCCTGGGTCACACCGTGGATCCTGACATGATCACCGGCTCGGGCCGTGGGGCGGGCGTGCCGCCGTCGGCACGGCTGGACCAGACGGCCGCGTTGACGGCGGCCCAGGCGACGCCGAGGACGACTGCCGCCACGGTCGTGCTGGTGTCGCTCCAGTTCAGGTACACCCACGAGCCGGCGCAGACGAGGGTGTACCCGGCGGCCAGCGTCCAGACCGTGACCCGCCACTTCCACGGCAGGTTGCGGGCCATCATCCAGGCGAGCAGCCCGGCCGCGGCCGCCACCTGTGCGGTCTGCCCGGCCGGCATGCTGTGCGCGGCGAGGATCCGGGCGTCCAGGGGCAGTGATCCGTCGAGTTCGCTCGCCGGCGGGAACTCGGTGGCCCAACTGCCGGGGTCGACGGTGACGGCCAGCGCGACGGCGAGGACGACGGCGGGCAGGATCGGGCCGAGCACCTCGGGGAAGAAGGCGCGCGGGTCGAGGCCGTGCCGCCACCATCGGGCCAGCGCGATGATCAGGGCCAGCGCCACCAGGATCTCGGGGACCAGTGAGGTGGCGATCTGCAGGGCGGCGAAGTAGCCGTCGGACGTCCACTCCGACCGTGCCCAGGCTGCCACCGTCTCGTCGACCTCGCCCAGCCCGCTGAACCGGACCACCGGTGGGATCACCGCGATCAGCAGGAGCGCCACGGCGACGAGCAGGGCGAGGCTGACCACCGTGGCGGTGCCGGCCGGCAGTGGTCCCGGCAGGATTCGGCGCGCGATCGCGCGTACCGGGCCGGGGTTTCCTCCGAGCCAGCGGCCGGCAAGCATCAGGCCCAGAGTGAGCACCGTCAGGGCGGCAAGCGCGCCGGCGGCACGCCCGGCGCGCGCCGCCAGCACGTCGTAGGAGGCGCCGGCCGCGTAGCTCGCGCCGACCATCCACAGGGCCCAGAGGATCGCCGCCGGCGTGTGCCAGGCCAGGAAGACCTTTCGGGGTACGCCGTTGCGTGCGGCCAGTCGCGGCATCAGGGTGCGTGCCCCGACGACCCACTGGCCGAGGAAGACGGCCCGCCCGCCGTGCCGGGCGAAGAGTCTCTCGGCCCGGTCCCAGGCGCGCCGTCCGCCGTCCGCGGTGGCGGTTCCGGCCCGGGTGTAGGCGATGTTGCCGCCGAGCACCGCGGCCGCGACACCGGTGAGCAGCGCCGGCCCGACCGGTACGACGCCCGCGTTGGCGAGCAGGCCCATCGCCACGAGCGCGGTCGCGGCGGGCAGCACCAGCCCGGCGAGCAGTGCCGTCTCGGCGGTGACGACCACGCCGACGACGAGGCAGACGAGTGCCGGCGGCAGACCGCCGAGCAGGTCGTTGAGCCACCGCATGAGTCGACCTCCCCCGTTGCCGCCGACGTTGTGGACACTATGGGAAAGGCCCGTGGTGATGGATCGGTGAGGTTCCTTAGGGATTCACCGATATCTCTTGCGAGGTGAGATGCAGCCGGTAATTCGCAGGCTCGACGAGATCGCCGCTGTGCTGGCGGCCCGGGACGACACGATCGCGCTGCTCGGGCTGGGCTCGTGCGGCGCCCAGCGGGGCCGCCTGGACGCCCACTCCGACCTGGACTTCTTCGTGATCGTCGAGGACGGGGCGAAGGGGCGTTACCTGGAGGGGACGGATTGGCTGGCCGAGCCGGGGCCGGTGGCGCACGTGTTCGCCCACGACCGCAGCGGCCGCCGGGCCCTGTACGCCGACGGCGTCTTCGCCGAGTACCTGGTGCTGACGGTCGCCGAGCTGGCCGGGGTGCCGTTCTCCGGGGCGCGGGTGGTGTGGCGCCGCCCTGGTGCGCCGCCGGGGCTGGCCGAGTCGGGTTCGCGCCCGGCCCGGCCGCCGATCGACACCGTGGAGTTCCATCTCAACGACGCTCTGGCCGGCCTGTACGTGGGCCTGCACCGTGAGTTGCGCGGTGAGCGCCTGGCGGCGGCCCGGATGATCCAGGGTCACGTGGTGGACGCGGTGCTCGCGTTGTTGCGCCTGGGTTCGGGTGATGTGCCGTACCGGGATCCGTTCGACCCGTCGCGCCGGGTGGAGCGCGCCTATCCGGCGGATGTGCTGCCGCTGGCCGAGATGGTTCCCGGTTACCGGGGCAATGTGGCGGCGGCCCGGTTCACGTTCGAGTGGTTGTGCCGTCGCTATCCGGTGCCGTCCGGCTTCGGTGGGCCGATCCGCGAACTGATCCGTTCAGCTGATTCCTCCTGATCTATCAAGCGAGGAGCGTCGATGTGATGACGGACGTTGTGCCCAAGTGGCGTGCAGTCCTCCTGGACTTCCTGGAGCGGGCCGGCTGGTCGGCCGGCCAGGTGTTCATCGCGACCCTGCTGGCCGGTGGCGTCGGCTCGGTCATCGATCTGCCGTGGAGGTATTCGCTGACCATCGCGGCCGGCGCGTTCCTCTCCTCGGTGGTCCTCACCGCGGTGCAGTACCTGTCGAAGATGACGAACCTGGCTTTCTGGCCGGATCTGCTGGTCCGGCTCGGGAAGACGTTCCTGTCGTCGCTCGCCGGTTCGATGACGGCCGGCGCCTTCGACGTCACCACCTTCGACTGGGAGAGCGCGCTGAACGTGGCGTTCCTGGCCACCGTGGCGTCGCTGGCCAAGGGCCTGCTGGCCCGGGAGCCGGCCGCGCCGAACGGGCAGGTCCCGCCCGGCGCCAGCCCGTCCACCCTGCCGACCGGCACCTACCGGGAGGCGGTCGACCACGCGCCGGCGCCGCCGACCATCAAGGCCACCGATCCGCCGGACGGCACCTCAGTAGCCGATGGGAAGCCCGGCGTAGTTCTCGGCGAGGCCGGTGGCCCCGGCCCGGCTCCCGGCGACCCAGCGTAGTTGCGACAGCTGCAACTCGGCGTCGAACGGGTCGCCCGAGGTGTGCAGCATCGTCGTCATCCACCAGGAGAAGTGTGTGCACCGCCAGACCCGGCGCTGCGCGTCGTCGGAGTAGCGGTCGGCGAGCGCCGGGTTCTTCTCCTTCACCGACGCGATCAGGGCCTTGCTGAGCAGTGCCACGTCGGCGATCGCCAGGTTGAGGCCCTTCGCGCCGGTCGGCGGGACGATGTGCGCGGCGTCGCCGGCCAGGAAGAGGTTGCCGTGCCGCATCGGCGTCCGCACGTGGCTGCGCATCGGCAGGACGCTCTTGTCGGTGATCGGGCCGGGGTTGAGCTTCCAGCCGTTCTGGCCGTGCCCGAGCCGGGTGGACAGCTCCTCCCAGATCCGGTCGTCGGGCCAGGACCGCGGGTCGGTGCCGTTGGGGACCTGGAGGTAGAGGCGGCTCACCGTGGCGGAGCGCATCGAGTGCAGGGCGAAGCCGTCGGGGTGCCAGGCGTAGATGAGCTCGTCGGTGGACGGGGCCACGTCGGCGAGGATCCCGAACCACGAGTAGGGGTAGACCTTCTCGTAGATCCGGGCCGCGGGAACCGCCTGCCGGCTGGGCCCGAACGAGCCGTCGCAGCCCGCGATACACAGAGCATCCAACCGGCTGTCAAGCCCGTTCTTGTCGGTGTAGGTGACATGGGGTCGGTCCGACCCGAGGTCATGCAACTCCACGTCGGAGACCTCGTAGTGGATCTCCTGGCCGTCCGCGTGACGGGCCGCGATCAGATCCTTCTGCACCTCGGTCTGCCCGTAGACCCACACGCTGCGGCCGGTCAGGTCGACGAAGTCGAGATGGTGCCGCTCGCCCGGCCACTGCAGGTAGATGCCCCGGTGCTGGTCACCCTCCTGCCGGAGGCGCCCGCCGAGCCCGGCGGACTCCAGCAGTTCGACGCTGGAGTGCTCCAGGATGCCCGCGCGGATCCGGGCCGCGACGTACTCCTCGGACCGGGTCTCGAGGACCACCGAGTCGACCCCGCCCCGGGCGAGGAGGTGGGAGAGGAGCAGACCGGCCGGGCCGGCGCCGATGATGGCGACCTGGGTTCGCATGCCCCCAGCGTTCAGTCCCGAACCGCCGGGACACAAGACCCTATTTCCACTGAATGGAAGGGTCGCCGCTGAGGGTCCGGCCGATGCCGTGCGCCGCCACCTGGAGGGCGGAGACCAGCCGGGGCAGTTGCCGCCGCAGGTCGGGCACCACCATGCCGAGGGCCGCCACCACGGTGTCGCCGCTGCGCACCGGCACCGCCACCGAGCAGGCGCCCAGGCTCATCTCCTCGCCGGTGGTCGCGTAACCCTCCGCGCGGACCCGGCGCAACTGTTCCAGCAGGCGGGCGGGCTGGGTGACGGTGTACGCGGTGATCCTCGTGAGGTTCTGCAGCACCTCCATGCGCACCTCCTCCGGGGCGTAGGCGAGCAGCACCTTCCCGACCCCGGTGGCGTGCATCGGCAGGCGTGACCCGACCCGGCTCACCACGGGCACCGAGACGTGCCCGGCCAGGCGCTCGACATACAGCACCTGGAGACCGTCGCGGACGGCGAGGTGCACGGTCGCGAGAGTCGTGCCGTACAAATCGTGCAAAAATGGGGAAGCCGCCTGGCGCAGGCCGCTCTGCACCGGCGCGAGCAGCCCGAGTTGCCAGATCCGGCGGCCGATCACGTAGTCGCCGCCGGGCTCACGGGCCAGCGCCCCCCACCGCTGCAACTCGCCGACCAGGCGATGTGCGGTCGCCAGCGGCAGGCCGGCGCGGCGGGCCAGATCGCTCAGGGAGAGGCTGCGGTGCTCGCCGTCGAACGAGCCGAGGATGGCGAGCGCGCGGGACGTGACACTGGCGCCCACGAGGCCCCCTTCCGTTCAGTGGAAGAAGAGTATCGCCGTGGGACGCATTTGCGCCTAGCGTCCGCAGCGTGAACATGGAGTCGTCACAAGCTGACATCAACCGGGAGATCGAGGCGGCGGCCCAGCAGCCGGGCGGCCCTCAGCCGAGGATCGACTACGCCCCGTACCGGAGCAGCATCCTCCGGCATCCCAAACTGCCGGCGCACCTGGTCGACCCGGAGGCGGTCGAGCTGTGGGCGCCGGCGTTCGGGCACCGTGACGTCGCCGACGACGAGGCCGACCTGACCATCCAGCACGCCGGCACCCCGCTGGGCGAGCGGATCGTGGTCACCGGCCGGGTCCTCGACGGCGACGGCCGCCCGGTCGCCGGCCAGCTCGTCGAGGTGTGGCAGGCGAACGCCGCGGGCCGTTACCGGCATCAGCGCGACCAGCACCCGGCGCCGCACGACCCGAACTTCACCGGGGTGGGCCGGATGCTGACCGGGACGGACGGGACGTACCGGTTCCAGACCATCAAGCCGGGGCCGTACCCGTGGCGCAACCACGTCAACGCGTGGCGGCCCGCGCACATCCACTTCTCGATCTTCGGCACCGACTTCACCCAGCGCCTGGTCACCCAGATGTACTTCCCGGGCGATCCGCTGTTCCCGCTGGACCCGATCTACCAGTCGATCACCGACCCGAAGGCGCGGGAGCTGCTGATCGCCCAGTACGACCACGACGTGACCACTCCGGAGTGGAACACCGGTTACCGCTGGGACATCGTGCTCACCGGCACCCACCGCACCCCACTGGACTCCGACATCGAGGACGAAGCCGAATGAGCGCGGTTCCCGGGCAGACCGTCGGCCCCTTCTTCCACCTGGGCCTCGAGTACTCCGGCATGAACGAGCTGGTCCCGCCGTCGCACCCGCGGGCGCTGCGGCTGCACGGGCACGTCTACGACGGCGCCGGCGACCCGGTCCCGGACGCGGTCGTCGAGATCTGGCAGGCCGACCCGCAGGGCCACATCCCGCGCCAGCCCGGCTCGCTGCGCCGTGACGGCTGGACCTTCACCGGCTGGGGCCGCGCCGCCACCGACCCGGAGGGGCACTACCAGTTCGCCACCCTCGAACCGGGCGCCACCGAACCGGGCAAGGCCCCGTTCCTCGCCGTCACGGTCTTCGCCCGCGGCCTGCTCGACCGCCTGTTCACCCGCGCCTACCTGCCGGACGACCCGGACCTGCTGGCCCAGGACACCCTGCTGGAGTCGGTCGCGCCGGACCGCCGCGCCACACTGATCGCCACCCGTGAGCCGGGCGGCCTCGTCTTCGACATCCGCCTGCAGGGCGACGGCGAGACCGTCTTCGTCACCTACCCCCGCCTCCGCGACGCATGGACCTGACGCACGGTTCGTGCCGCGCGTTCCGGGCACCCGGCGCTCAGGCACACACCATGAGGGGTACGCGGTGAGCGATCTGTTGTGGCCCGGTGACGAACGGGCCGGCGACGTCTTCACCGACGCGGCCGTGTGCGCGGCCATGACCCGGGTCGAGGCCGCCTGGCTGTCCGCGCTCGTGCTGCACGGCGTCGCCACCCCGGACGCCCGCGACGACCTGGACGGGCTGGTCGGCCCGGACGACGTGGCGGGCGTGGCGGCCGGCGCCGAATCCGGCGGCAACCCGCTCATCCCGCTGCTCGAACTGCTCCGCACACGGCTCGGAGCCCGTAACCCGGTCGCCGCGTCCTGGCTGCACAGGGGCCTCACCAGCCAGGACGTCGTGGACACCGGGCTGGTCCTGTGCCTGCGCGACGCCGCCGACCGGATCGGTGACGACCTCGCCGCGCAGGCCGCGGTCCTGGCCCGGCTGGCCGGCGAGCACCGGGCGACGGCGATGGCCGGGCGGACCCTGACCCAGTACGCCGTACCGATCACGTTCGGTCTCAAGGCCGCCGGCTGGCTGACCGGCGTGCTCGACGCCCGGGACCGCCTGGCGTCGGCCGCGGATCTGCCGTCGCAGGTCGGCGGGGCGGCCGGCAGCCTGGCCGCCCCGGTCGCCCTGGCCGGCTCCCCGGCGGCGGCCGGCGACCTGATCGAGACCACCGCGGAGATTCTGGGCCTGCCGGTGCGCGACCCCTGGCACACCGCGCGGGCCCCGCTCACCGGTTTCGCCGACGCCCTGGTGACCTGCACCGACGCGTGGGGCCGGATCGCCAACGACGTGCTGGCCGGCAGCCGGCCGGAGATCCACGAACTGTCCGAGGGCGCGGTCGCCGGGCGGGGCGGCTCGTCGGCCATGCCGAACAAGCGGAACCCGGTGCTGTCCGTCTTGGTCAAGCGGGCCGCCCTGGCCGCGCCGTTCCTGGCCGCGACCGTGCACGCGGGCGCGGCCGCCGCCGTCGACGAACGGCCGGACGGCGGCTGGCACGTCGAGTGGGCGACCCTGCGCACACTGGCCCGCCGCACCGTGACGGCCGGCTCGCAGACCGCCGAACTGCTGGCCGGGCTCCGGGTGGACACCGTCCGGATGACCGCCAACCTGGACACGGCCCGGCCCGGGATCGACGCCGAACAGCGCTCGATCGACCCGGGCGCGGCCTCCGGCGACCCCTACCCGGGCGCCACCGACCGGATCATCGACGCCCTGATCGCCCGTGCGTCCGGCGTACCCCCGAAGAAGCGCGGAGAGGGAGCAGATTGCTGACCGCGACCACCTTCACCGACGCGCCCGGCCGGCCGTTGCTGCTGCTCGGGCCCTCGGTGGGCACCACCGCCGAGACGCTGTGGGCACGCTGCGCCGGGCGGCTCCACGGCCGCTACCACGTGGTCGGCTGGGACCTGCCCGGCCATGGCCGCAGCGCCCCGGCGACCGGGCCCTACACGATCGCCGACCTGGCAGCCGCGGTGCTCGCACTGGCCGACCGGATCCGGCCGGGGGAGGCGTTCGGCTACGCCGGCGACTCGATCGGCGGGGCGGTCGGCCTGCGACTGCTGCTCGACGCGCCGCAACGGGTGACCGCGGCCGCCCTGCTGTGCACCGGCGCCAGGATCGGCGAGGCGGCGATGTGGCACGACCGGGCGAAGCTGGTCCGGGCCGAGGGCATGGACGCCGTGGTCGCCGGGGCCCGGGAACGCTGGTTCGCGCCGGGCTTCACCGGCGGGGAGCCGCTGGTCGCCGCGCTGCGGGCCACCCACCCGGACAGCTACGCGCGCGCGTGCGAGGCGCTGGCCGAGTTCGACGTCCGCGACCGGCTCGCCGAGATCGCCGCCCCGGTCCTGGCCGTCGCCGGCGCGCACGACCGGCCGACCCCGCCGGACAGTCTGGCCGCGATCGCCGCTGGCGTCCTGAACGGCCGCCTGGTCGTCCTCGACGGCGTCGCCCACCTGGCCCCGGCCGAGGCGCCCGAGGTCGTCGCCGCCCTGCTCGACCAGCACTTCGACGAGCTGCGCGCCTCCGGCGTCAAGGTCCGCCGCGAGGTGCTCGGGCCGGCGCACGTGGACCGGGCCACCGCCGGGACCACCGCGTTCACCCGCGACTTCCAGGACATGATCACCCGGTACGCGTGGGCCGAGATCTGGACCCGCCCCGGCCTGGAACGGCGCGACCGCTCCCTGATCACCCTGACCGCCCTGATCGCTCTCGGACACCACGAGGAACTGGCCATGCACGTACGGGCGGCCCGCACCAACGGGCTGTCCGACGACGAGATCAAGGAACTGATCCTGCAGACCGCGATCTACTGTGGCGTGCCCGCCGCCAACACCGCCTTCCGGATCGCCCAGCGCGTCCTGACCGAGCTCGACGAGGAGCAGCACCAGTGACCGATTCGTTCGTCTACGCCGCCATCCGTACCCCGTTCGGCCGCTACTCCGGCGCCCTCGCCGAGGTGCGCCCCGACGACCTGGCCGCCACCGCCCTGACCGGCCTGCTCGCCAAGGCCCCGGACCTGGACCCCGGCCGCATCGACGACGTCTGTTGGGGCAACGCCAACGGCGCCGGCGAGGACAACCGCAACGTCGGCCGGATGGCGGTGCTGCTCGCCGGCCTGCCCACCAGTGTCCCGGCGAGCACCGTGAACCGGCTCTGCGGCTCCAGCCTCGACGCCGCCATCATCGGCTCCCGGGCGATCACCGCCGGCGACGCCGACATCGTGGTGATCGGCGGCGTCGAGTCGATGACCCGGGCCCCGTGGGTGCTGCCGAAGCCGTCACGGGCCTTCCCGGCCGGCAACCTGGAGGCCGTCTCCACCACGCTCGGCTGGCGGCTGGTCAACCCGAGGATGCCGGCCGAGTGGACCGTCTCGCTGGGGGAGTGCAACGAGCAGCTGGGGGAGAAGTACGGCATCTCCCGCGAGCGGCAGGACGAGTTCGCGGTCCGCTCCCACCGGCTCGCCGACCAGGCGTGGAACGACGGCTTCTACGACGCGCTGACCGTCGGAGCCGGTGACCTGACCAGGGACGAGGGCATCCGGGCCGACAGCAGCACCGAGAAGCTGGCCCGGCTCAAGCCGTCGTTCCGCCCCGACGGGACGATCACCGCCGGGAACGCGTCGCCGCTCAACGACGGTGCCGCAGCCGTGCTGCTCGGCAACTCGGCCGCCGCCTTCCACATCGGCTTCGACCCGATCGCCCGGATCGCCGGCCGCGGCGCGCACGCCCTCGACCCGCAGGAGTTCGGGTTCGCCCCGGTCCAGGCCGCCGAGAAGGCCCTGGCACGGGCCGGCATCGGCTGGTCCGACGTCGGGGCGGTCGAGCTCAACGAGGCGTTCGCCGTACAGTCGCTGGCCTGCGTCGACGCCTGGGGCATCGATCCGGGGATCGTCAACACCCGCGGCGGCGCCATCGCGATCGGCCACCCGCTCGGCGCGTCCGGCGCCCGCATCCTCGGCACCCTCGCCCACGTGCTGCGCGAACGCAACGAGCGCTGGGGTGTCGCGGCCATCTGCATCGGCGTGGGCCAGGCCCTCGCCGTCGTCCTGGAGAACTGCACTCGATGAGGCTTGTCCACGACGGTGGAGACGCCGCACCCCGGCTCCGGGCAGCATCGACTCAAGGAAGGTCGTGAACAGGCCTCAGTGAAGACACAGGTGACCGACGCGCTCACCGCGGTCAAGGAGATCAACGACGGCGACACCGTGCTGGTCGGCGGGTTCGGCATGGCCGGCATGCCGGTCGAGCTGATCGACGCGCTGATCGAGCACGGCGCCGGCGATCTCACCATCGTCAGCAACAACGCCGGCAACGGTGACACCGGCCTGGCCGCGCTGATCGCCGCGGGACGCGTACGGAAAATGGTCTGCTCCTTCCCGCGCCAAGCGGACTCCTGGCACTTCGACGGCCTGTACCGGGCCGGGAAGATCGAGCTGGAACTGGTCCCGCAGGGCAACCTGGCCGAGCGGATCCGCGCCGCCGGAGCCGGGATCGGCGCCTTCTACTGCCCGACCGGCGTCGGCACCCCGATCGCCGAGGGCCGCGAGACCAGGGTGATCAACGGCCGGGAGTACGTGCTGGAGTACCCGATCCACGGCGACGCCGCCCTGATCCGCGCGCACGTCGCCGACCGGCTCGGCAACCTGGTCTACCGCAAGACGGCCCGCAACTTCGGCCCGGTCATGGCGACCGCCGCGAAGCTCACCATCGCCCAGGTGTCGAAGATCGTCGAGGTCGGCGAACTGGACCCGGAGATCATCGTGACCCCCTCCATCTACGTGAACCGGCTCGTGGAGGTGCCCCTTGCAGACCGATGAACTCGCGCGGCTCATCGCCGGGGACATCCCCGAGGGCGCCTACGTCAACCTCGGCATCGGCCGGCCCACCGCGATCGCCCGCTACCTGAAACCGGACAGCGGCGTCATCCTGCACACCGAGAACGGCATGCTCGGCATGGGCGAGGTGGTGGGAGCCGAGGAGGCCGACCGGGATCTCACCAACGCGGGCAAGCAGCCGGTCACCGAACTGCCCGGCGCCGCCTACTTCCACCACGCCGACAGCTTCGCCATGATGCGCGGCGGCCACCTGGACGTCTGCGTGATGGGCGCCTTCCAGGTGTCCGCCGACGGCGACCTGGCCAACTGGCACACCGGCGCCCCCGACGCCATCCCGGCGGTCGGCGGCGCCATGGACCTCGCGGTCGGCGCCAAGGAGGTCTGGGTGATGATGACCCTCTTCACCAAGACCGGCGAGCCGAAACTGGTGCCGTCCTGCACCTACCCGCTGACCGGCAAGGCGTGCGTCACCCGCGTCTACACCGACATGGCGACCTTCCTCATCACCCCGGACGGCATCCGCGTCCGCGAGACCCACGACGTCAGCCGCGACGAGCTGGCCGACCGTCTCGACGTGCCGCTGCTCTGAGACCCCACCGGTGGGCGGCGGCTCAGCGTCGAGCCTCCGCTCACCGGCGGTCGAAACCCCTTCTCGGTACGACAGAGCCGCGATCCCCGGCCCGCCCCCGCCTCTGCCGCGACCTCCGGGCTGAGCGCGGTGGAGCACCTCCCGGATAGTATCGGAAGTGATACTATCGCTGAAGTGACTAACTCTGGGAGGCGCGTGTGGTGGCGTTCGTCGGACGTGACGGTGAGCTCCGCCGCCTCGACGGCCTGCTGGCCGAGGTCGGGTCCGGGGTCGGCGGTTCCCGGCCCGGTCAGTGCGTGCTGATCCGCGGGCGCCGCCGGATCGGCAAGTCCAGCCTCGTGGAGGTGTTCGCGGATCGCTCCGGCGCCCCGTCGGTCTTCTACACCGCCGCCGGAGCGACCGCCGAGGCCGAGTTGGCGGAGTTCACCGAGGCGATCCTCGGGTCCACCCTTCCGGATCGGGAGGTCTTCGACGACGCCAGCCCGGGCAACTGGAGCGCGGCCTTGCGTCAGCTGGCGAGCCTGCTGCCCGACGACCGGCCTAGCATCGTCGTGATCGACGAGACGCCCTACCTGATGGAGCGGGTGGACGCCTTCGAGGGGATCCTGCAGCGCGCATGGGACCGCGAGCTCAGCCGCAAGCCGGTGCTGTTGATCCTGATCGGGTCCGACCTGTCGATGATGGAGGCGCTGGGCTCCTACGGCCGGCCGTTCCACCAGCGCGGACGGGAGATGGTGCTCGGGCCGCTGAGCCCTGCCGAGGTGGGTGACATGCTCGGCCTGGCGCCCGCCGAGGCGTTCGACGCCGCCCTGGTCACCGGTGGGCTGCCACTGATCTGTGCAGCCTGGCCCACTGGTGCCGGTCTCTGGGACTTCCTCGCCACCGAGCTGGCCAACCCGGTGTCTCCACTGCTGGTGTCCGCGGAGCGGTCGCTGGCCGCCGAGTTTCCCGAGTCGGCGATGGCGGCCACGGTACTCGCCGCGATCGGCAGCGGGGAGCGGACCTTCACCAACATCGCACGGGCCGCCGGCGGCATTTCGCACACGACGCTGACCCGGGCCGCCGAGACGCTGGTCGGCAAGCGCATCGTCGCGGCGGAGCTGCCGGTCTCCACCCGGCCCACGAAGGAGCGGCGTTACCGGGTCACCGACCCGTACCTGCGGTTCTGGCTGACGTTCGTCCGGCCGTACCTCCCGGAGATCGAGCGGCTCCGCGGGGACATCACGCTGGAGCGGGTCCGGGCCGGCTGGACGAGCTGGCGCGGGCGGGCGGTCGAGCCGCTGCTGCGGGAGTCGCTGGCGCGGCTGCTTCCGGCCGGTTCGCTGCCGGCCGCGCCCGTGGTCGGGGCCTACTGGACGAGATCGAACAGCGTGGAGATCGACATCGTCGGCGCGGACCGGGAGCCGGTCGCCCGCGAGCTGTACTTCCTCGGGTCGATCAAATGGCTGGAACGAGCGGCTTTCGACGATCACGATCTGCTCGCGTTGCAGCGGCACCGGGCCGCCGTCACCGACGTACCGGTGCCGCTGCTGGCGATCAGCCGCGGTGGGGTGACCGCGACGGGGTTGCACGCCGCCTTCGGGCCGGAGGAACTGATGACGGCCTGGCGGCGGTGACGGGAACGGGTGGGGCGCCCGCGCTTCCCGTCGGGAAGAGTCACAGCACGTGCGTGGACGGAGCCGGGCCACGCGGGTGTTGTATCGCCTCCGTTTCTGGGGGACGGGGGACGGCTAGATCTCTGGGAGCGCTCCCATTAACCGCACTGTAACAAAGATGAACGCCGATGCGAAAGGGTCAGGCGGTGGCCGTGCAGGTGAGCGCCGGCGTCACCGCGGAACCCGAGCCCAGGAAGCCGAAGGTCGTGCTCCCGCCCGCGGCCAGACTTCCGTTGTACGACGCGTTCGCCGCCACGGCCGTGCTGCCGTTGGTGGTCAGCGTCGCGTTCCAGGCCTGCTGGACCGGCGACGTGCCCGGGTAGGTCAGCGTCACGGTCCAGCCCTTGACCGCCGAGCTGCCCGCGGTCACCTTCACCTCGCCCTGGTATCCGCCCGACCACTGCGACGTCACCGCGTGGGTGGCCGAGCAGGAGCCCGGCGCCGTCGAGGTGCTGGGCGAGACCGAGGGCGACACCGACGGCGAGACCGACGGGGACGTCGACGGCGACGAGGACGGCGACGTCGACGGCGAACTGGTGACGCCGCCGAAGTTCACGTCACTGCAGAAGTAGTACGACTGGTCCGAGTGGCTGGCCTGCCAGATGGTGTAGAGCATGGCCCGCCCGGACCGCCCGGACACGCTGGCCGGGATGTCGATCTGCACGCCGTTGCTCAGCTGGTGGGTCCACTGGGCCGCCGGCGTGTTCGGCACCGTGGTCAGCAGTTGCAGGTCGGCCCACTTGAGTGCGGTGGTCATCGGGTTGAATCCGGGTTTCGTCACGTAGACCCGGATGTAGTCGGCGCCGTGCCGCGCCCCGTCGAACAGCTTCACCGTGAAGGAGTTGCCGATCGACGTGGCCTTCCAGTCGCCGGCCACGTCCATGGCGTTGTAGCGTCCGCTCTCGGTGTGCCCGGCGCTGCAGAGCTGCCCGTCCGGGATCGCGGTCTCGTGCCGGCCGGCGACGCCCTCACGGTAGAGGCCGTTCCAGTTCCACATGGCGTTCGGGTTGGCCTGCCACGCCTGCCAGCACATCGGGTCCTCGGTGGCCATGGCCGGGTTCTGGAAGTCCGAACCCCACCGCTCGAAACAGCCGTAGTTACGGGAGGCCGGGCCGGTGACGTTGCCGTGCGCCGCGGCCGGGCCGGTCTGCACGGCGAGGACGGCGAGCGACGCGGCCAGGGCCGCGACCACGGCACTGATCAGAAACTTGACGCGTACGGAAGAAAGCATGAACTCAGCACTCCTGAGCTGGGGGACCGTCACTCGACGCGACAGGTCCGCCTGCGGGTGGACTCGCGAAAGCTGCCCATGCTTTCGCGCCGCGTGGCTCCGGCGGCGTGCTGTGTGGCCACAGCCTCGCTTAGCGATCGAGGTAAGTCAATGGAAAATTCGGGTGCCGCGCGTTCCGGCCGCGCCTACGGTGTGGGCATGTCCGTACCCGCCGCGCACGCCTCCGGGCTGCTCATGCTCCTGTCCCACCCGGCCCGGTTGCGGGCCTTCGCCGAGCTGGCCCGGCACGGGCGGGACGGCTGCACCATCTTCGAGATGACCATCCACCTGGATCTGCCCCGCGCCGAGGTGGTGGAGCTGCTGGGCCGGCTGGTCGGCGCGGGAGTGGCCACCGGCACCGGCGACGGTGTGTACCGGGTGGTTCCGGACGTGCTGCGGGAGGCCGCCCAGGCACTCGACCGGGCCCAGCCGATCGCTGCCCTGCTCTCGGAGTACCCACAGCTCAAGCCGTTCTTCTCGCACGGCCGGCTGAACAGCCTGCCGCCCACGCTGAGCGACCGTTACCAGCAGGCCGCCGAGCTGTTCGCCCGCTTCCTGGCGGTCGACGGCGTCCTGACCGAGCCGGAGGTCAACGACCGGATCGCGCGCGCCGCCGACGACGTGGCCGCGGTCCGCCGCATGCTGGTCGAGACCGGCTGGCTGGAGCGCGACCGGTCCGGCAGTTCGTACGGTTCGGCTCGTGTCCTGCCGCGCTCCCCGTCGCTGAGCAACGCCTGACCGCCGAGCGGCTGAGGCGGTCCTTGTCACCTCGCGGAGACGTGTCGGCCCTCTTGCGCGTCAGCCGGGTCAGGTGACGTCGGGCCCAGGTCCGGCCGTCAAGCCGCATCGGATCGTTCGCTCTCGCCGTGAGCCTGGTGCTTCTGGGTGCCGGAGGATGCAGCGCGGACGAACCCGTTCCCGGCGTCCCGAAGCAGCCGGCGGCGTCGAGATCCGGTTCCGGCGGGGATCTGAGTTTCGGTCTCTTCCTGGGCGACAGGATGGACTTCATCTCGTACGCGACGAACGTCCTCGTCTCCGAATGCATGGCGGGCCAGGGCTTCCCCAGCTCAAGCGGACGGGAAATCGCCGGTACGAGATGTTCGGCAACCTCCTGGCGATCGGCAACGCGCGTTTCCAGGGCTACACCTCGGAAGCGGACGCCCGGTCGCGGGCCTCCGTGAGCCCCAGGAAGCCGAGGCGCCCATCGTGCTCAGTAACGACCCCCGCTTCGACGCGGCACTGGAGCGCTGCACCCGGAAGTCGGACGACGCGCTGGGTGAGGAGAGCCGGGCCACCGTGCTCGCCTACGCCGAGCTGGGCAACGAGCTGTCGACGGCGTACGGGGCGTGGGTTCGCGAGGCCGTTCCGCGGGAGTCCGAGCCGCTTCTGGACTGTCTCGCCGGCGAGGGGTACGAGGTTCCGGACCGGCAGGCCTATCTGAAGCGCCCGTACGACTTCACGCCGTTCGGTGTGCCGTTGGGCAAGTCGCGGGGCAAGGCTCTCGACTGGACGCCGAAGCGGAAGCCGGGCACGGTGGAGGTCGGCCCGGTCAAGCCCGCCCGCGAGTACGTCCCCTCGCCGCGGGAGTCGGACCTGGCCGCCGCCTGGTACCGCTGTGACGAGAAGACGGGACGGCTGAAGAAGCTGGTCGACGGCTCGCACCAGGCCGAACCCGGGATCGTCGCCGGGCACGAGGACCGTCTCCGGGAGCTGAACCCGAAGATCGAAGCGATCGCGAACAAGGCGGCGCGACTCGTGGACCCGGCCTGACTCCCCAGGTCCCGGGCGCGGGCGTCGCGCCGCCGTCCCGGGGACCCGGTCAGTCGTGGGTGACGTTCAGCGGGGCGGCGGAGCGGGGGCCGATCGCGAGCATGGCGACGGCCAGGACCACCGAGGTCAAACAGGCCGACCGATGATCCCGGACCCTGTCAGAAACACGTCGAAAAATCAACGTCTCGGAACCCCGGGCCGTCGACGGACGAACCGTACAGTCAGGACCGTGACGGACATCGGATACGCCCGCGTCTCCACCCGCGAGCAGAACCCGGACCTGCAACACGACGCCCTCACCAACGCCGGCTGCATCAAGACGTTCACCGACGTCGCCTCCGGCGCCAAAGCCGACCGGCCCCAGCTCGCCGCCGCGCTGGCCTACCTACGCCCCGGCGACGTCCTCGTGGTCCGGCAACTGGACCGGCTCGGCCGCAACATGCGCCACCTCATCGACACCGTCAACGCCCTGCACGAACGCGACGTGCAGTTCCGCAGCCTGCGCGAGAACATCGACACCACCACCGCATCCGGCCGACTCACGTTTCACCTCTTCGCCGCCCTCGCCGAGTTCGAACGCGACCTGCTGCGCGAACGCACCGCCGCAGGACTTACCGCGATCGCCGGCCGCCGTGCCCGCGGCCGCAACGGCGGCCGGCCCCGCAAGATGACCCCGGAGAAGATCGCCGTCGCCCGGCAGATGTACGCCTCCCAGGCCTTCACCGTCGAGCAAATCGCTCAAACGCTCGGAGTCACCCGCGGCACCGTCTACACCCACCTCGACCGCGCTACGGCCTAAAGCCCCCAGGCGCGCCGCACCGCCCTCGACCACAAGGCGGCAACCCATGGCAGAACGCCCACGCAGCAAAGCCGACCACCAGCTCCAAATCTTCCTGATCCTGTGCCTGTGGCTCCTCGTCGGCTACCTGGGCTACCTGTACGCCGCAAGACCCGGCGGCTTCAGCGGCCTCGTCGATGATCCTGGCGGTGGAGACACAAGTAGCGAACACAAGGAGATCCAGGCAGGGGCCCGCAAGGACCTCGCCAATCTCGGCCTAGGCACCGTCATCGCGTACTATCCGAAAACGGTCCAGGTCGATCAGTCGTTCAAGATTGAGCTGGCGGTATGCGCGTCGCCAGTGGCCAACTGCTTGATCAACAAGGAACCAAACATCCAGATGACCAAGCCGCACGAGGTCGGCGTAGAAGCCAACGTCGCTGCCAAACTCCAATCACCCAGCAGAAATCTAGCCGTCGAATCCGACGGCAACGGCGAACGCCTCGTTTTCAAGGACACGAACGCGAAAGTCCAGCGGTGGGAATGGTCATTCACCGCGGCTCGCCCAGGCACATATGACATCACCATCGAGGTGACTCCGCAGCAGGCCATAAGCACCAGGTCGTTGGGCACGGTGTTGGTGCAAGACATCATCATCACCGCTGAGGACACCGCAGCCACGTGGTCAGCACGAGCAGCAGGGCGTATCAGCGCCTTCTTCAGCAGCGTCGGCGGGGCGCTGGCCGCCCAGTTCGCTGCAGTTGTCGGCTTCCTGGTGTATCGCCACAGCAAGCGGAACTCGCCGGCCCCTGCGGCGCAGGCTCTACCCATGGTCCAGCAGCAACCCACCTCGTCCACGGCACCTACCGCCGCACGCCGGGTGCCCCCCAAACCGAGAAAACCGGTTGCGACCACTCCTCGAAACGGAGCCCGTAAAAGACGGTGAGAGCCAAGCGCTCGGCTCCATCTCCGCGACTTTCCGAGCCGACATTTACCCGGCGCATCCACTGACATTTATCTGGCGCGCAACATTGTCAGCAGCCTGCCGCTTGAGTGACAGCCGGGATCGTCGCGAGCGTGTCAGCACGGTGGTAGCTCCAGCGACCTTCTGCATTGATCACGCTCGACGAAACTTCGGGTGGCTTGATCTGGTGGGAGGGCTGTGTTAAGCGCCAGCTAAATGTCCTGGGAGACGTCGCCAAGATGTCCGGGTAGGCGCCAGATAAATGTCAGCCGCCCACCGGACGCACGGGAGTCGAGTGGGCGGCTGGTTCGTTGGGAGGCTTGCTCGCGGTCGCACCCCGCTACTGGTCGGCGGTAGCAGCGCGCGGGCGGCCGCCGCCTGCACCTTGTCCGGGGCGCCGGGCATCCCAGTCGCGGATCTCGTCGGCGCGGGTGGGATGCCACCAGGGCGCGCGGCCGAGCTGGCCGTCCGGGGCCGGGAACGGATGGCGCTCGTAGCGTTCGCCCGGGCGAGACTCGGTCAGGTATTGCGAGATGGTCTTGGGCTCGACGTCGAGCAGCGCTGCGATCGCGTCGCCGTGGTCGTCCGTGCCGCCGTCATTGGGCGGAACCGTCGAGCAGCCACCGGGTGATGGACAGGCGCAGCAGCACCAGAGGACCGGAGTAGGACTCCGTCGTGATGTCGAAGCCCCCGTACTTGCGAGCGAAGCTCGCCACAACGCCCGGGTATTGCGGCAGCTCGTCGAGGATGTCGACGCGGGCCTGTGCGACCAGGGGCTCCCCACCGGATCCGTCGATGGCGAGCGATACCTGGTCGTTCGATCGCACGTTCGCCACTTTGCGGCTCGATGGGGAGCTTGCCACCCAGAGGTCGGCCTCGTCGTGTACGAACCAGACGGGCACCGTGTGCGGCGACCGGTCGGGCCGTACGGACGTGAACCATGCCGTCTGCGCGAGCGCGAGCCGCTCCCTGATTTCTCCATCGATCATGACAGCGCCCTTCTTTCAAGGCGATCGCCTGGGCTCTCAGGACGACGAGGTGGTCGTCCCCAGCCCAGGCGATCGCGTGTTATGAAGCCTCTGCGCGGGTTGTCAGGCACGTGATCGTTGCCGCGCGAGTTTCCGCACCCCCACGGACGTCCGAGCACCGGGAGGTGCCCCATGGAGGAAGATTGTTAACAATCGCCGGATAAGTACGGCCGCGCCTCTTGCCCTACCCATCCGGAACCTTCTCGGCCTGGGTGGCATCGCCGTCGGCGTACCTGGGCCGCTACGCGGTGGTGCCGGAGGGTGTCCGGTCAGATGGTGGCCGCGTCGATGACGAACCGGTAGCGGACGTCGGACTTCAGGACGCGCTCGTAGGCGGTGTTGATCTCGGCCGCCGTGATGAGTTCGGTCTCGGGTGCGATGGCGTGCTCCGCGCAGAAGTTCAGCATCTCCTGGGTCTCGGCGATACTGCCGATCGCGGACGCCGCGAAGGAACGGCGATTGCCCATGAGAGCGAACACCGATACCGGGAATGGCTGGGCGGGCGCTCCGAGGTTGACCAGCGTGCCGTCGAGGGCGAGCAGCGACAGGTACGCCTGCACGTCGATCGGTGCACTGATGGTGTTCACGATCAGGTCGAAGGTGTTGGCCAGCGTCGTGAAGGTGCTCGCGTCGCTGGTGGCGTAGTAGTGGTCGGCTCCGAGGCGCAGGCCGTCATCCTTCTTGCGGAGGGTCTGGGACAGCACGGTCACCTCGGCGCCCATCGCGTGAGCGAACTTGACCGCCAGATGGCCGAGACCACCGAGGCCGACGACGGCGACCTTCGAGCCTGGGCTGGCCTTCCAGTGCGCGAGCGGCGAGTACGTGGTGACGCCGGCGCAGAGCAGCGGGGCCGCGGCCGCGAAGGGAATGTTCTCGGGAACGCTGAGCACGAAGTCCTCGACGACCACGACCTGGGTGGCGTAGCCGCCCTGGGTGGGCGTGCCGTCGCGGTCGATGCTGTTGTAGGTGTACGTGGCGCCGTTCAGGCAGTAGTTCTCCAGGCCGGCGCGGCAGTTGACGCACTCACGGCAGGAGTTGACCATGCAGCCGACGCCGACCCGGTCGCCGACCTTGTGCCGGGAGACCTGCGCGCCGACCTCGGCGACGGTGCCCACGATCTCGTGGCCGGGGACCAGCGGGTAGGAGATCGGGCCCCAGTCGCCGCGGACGGTGCTGATGTCGGAGTGGCAGATGCCCGAGTAGGCGATATCGATCAGGACATCGTGCGGTCCGACGGGACGGCGCTCGATGGTAGTGGCAACGAGCGGCTCGGTGGAGGAAGTGGCGGTGTAAGCCCGTGCAGTGGTCATGGCCCCAGAGAACAGCAACATCGCGCGGGCTGGCAGAGCCGCTTGATGGGGTCATTGGCAGTGACACCCTCAGCCCTGCGGACGCGCCTAGAGTCGAAATCATGGACAACAAGACCGAGCTGCGGGAGTTCCTCGCATCGCGCCGAGCGAAGATCCGGCCGCAGGACGCCGGGCTCCCCGCAGGCACCGGTCGCCGGGTTCCCGGGCTGCGCCGCGAAGAACTGGCCGCCCTGGCCGGCGTGAGCGTCAGCTGGTACACCCGGCTCGAACGTGGCGACGCCGTCGGCGCCTCCGACGCCGTGCTGAACGCGATCGCCCGCACGCTGCAGCTTGACGAACTGGAACGCCGCCATCTGTTCCAGCTCACCCGCGGCAGCCAGCGCGGCACGGCCAAGACCCCGACCCGGCGTCCGGCGGCACCGGCGATCCGCGCGACGCTGCAGCTGGTCCTCGACCAGATGACCGATCTGCCCGCCATCGTACAGAACGACCGATCCGACATCGTGGCGATGAACCCGCTCGCGCGGGCCCTGTACTCAGGGCTGCTGTCCGGCTCCACCGGACCGTGGAACCACGCCCGATACATCCACCTCGACCCGGGCGCGCAGACGTTCTACCGCGACTGGGACCAGGTCGCCAGCCACAGCGCAGCGATGCTCCACGTCGCCGCCGCTAAGGATCCCTTCGACACCGAGCTGTCCAAGCTGATCGGCGAACTCGCCACTCAGTCCGAAGACTTCCGGGTCCGGTGGGCCTCCCGCAACGTGCACGAACACCGGGCCGGTGTGAAACGGATCCACCACGAACTCGTCGGCGACATGGAACTGGTCTACGAGACCCTCGCCCTGCCCGGAGAGCCCGGCCTCACCCTGTACGTCAACGCGGCCGAACCCGACAGCCCTTCAGCAGACGCACTGCGCCTGCTCGCGGCATGGTCCACACCGATGCCGGCACCCGCTCCGCAACGGCAGAAAGAACACCAAGACTGACCAACCCCGACAGGTCGAGGGCTGCTCGACTTCGACCCGTTCCCGGCTGGGAGATCGCCCTAGCCATGGTCACCACGTCGTACGTGTTCCGGCATGTCGACCCGGGACCGACCGCCCCGCGTCGTCATCCGCACCGCGCTCATCGACTGGCGTCGCACCTGCCGAGCCGGGCCGACGAGTAGCGACCTGAGCTGCCAAAACACCACGCTGCGCGCCGCGGGTGCCGATCGATCCCACCCATGCTGCGCCGGTGTGGCCCTGGCCCCACGTGTCGGCTCTCCTTGGCGCCCCGGCGTGAAAGATGTGAAACCGCGTGTCCGCATGATGCACGTCCGGCACCCCAATCCCACCCGACCCGAGCCCGCTGACCAGCACGGAAAGGATCCCATCTGGCTCCGCAACGTACATACGTTCGAGAGGTCACCTCATGTGCCCATCTCGGCGTGGTCGGTATGGTGTGAGAGCGCAACTCGAAGGTGCTTGATCTCGGTGACCAGATCAGCTGGGGCCGCCGAATGAGCGTCCATCCGGAGAGGAGCGCACCGTGTCAGAGGACCAGCCTGAGAAGAAGAAGCGGTGGGGGCCCAGCAACACGACGATCATCGCGATCGCCACGCTGGTCACCGCCATCGCCACCCTGATCGGGGCGCTGAACGGGAGCGGCCCCGCTTAGCCGAAGGCTGAGCAGGGCTGCAGAAGGCAGTCGGCTTCGCCCACCAAACTTTGGTCGGCGCGGAGGGCGGAGCCCACTACTGACGTTCTCATCGACTCTCGCACGGCTCTCCGGCAAAGTCAGCAGGATCTTCGTACGAGGTGTCGCTCGTGCGCCGACCCTACCCGCTGTCGGGTATGGATGCCCGACAAGAGCCCCACGTCGCATCGCGATCGAGCAGGCACAACGTCGACGCCGATGCCGTCGACGAGGACCTTGGCCAGCCCGGAGACAGCGAGCCGACCGCGTTGTGCCGCTCGACGCCGGGGGCCGGATTCGTGGCCGCTCGGGGGTCCCGCTGCGGACTGACCCGGCGGGTGGCGGGCAACGCCGGCGGCCGGGCCGCCGCCCTGAAGTGGCGCCTCAACCGCGTCCAGGCCGTGCTTGAGCACGCCGACGGCGAACTCCGCCGCCCTGGAATCCTGCACGCTGGCCACCGTCCCGACCACATCCAGGCCAGCCCCGAAGTGCTCTACAGCCTCCGCTACCGAGACCAAGCCCGTGGGTATGCGTGAACGTGAAGGCGAACTACCCCAAGGCTCTGGAATCGGTCACCGAGGCGATCAGCTTCTACAAGCCGCTCGCGCGCCAACTGCCGCAGATGTTCGCCGGACAAATGATCTCGGCGTGCCGGACCTTGGCGGATGTCCTGGATGGTCTCGGCCGGACCGGCGAGGCGGCGAGCCTGCGCCGACAGCTTGCCGAGGCGACTAACAGCCTGGATGAGGAGTGACGGTTGCCTTCAGGGAAGGTCCCTTCCGGGAATGCAATCAGCAGCCTGACGGCATGACCGCCCCGGTGACCGGCATCGGGCCCCGGCCGGATCGTGTTGGCGGACACCTCAACTTCCTCGTGCACGGACATGACTGAGTCCCCCATGTCGCGATAACAGCAAGTAACGAAAGGTGGCTCATTGCCCTGCCGACAGCGCGCGCTTGACTTGCTGAGCCGATCCTGATCCGGCGGCACGAAACCCTCTGGACCACGCAATCCGGTGGCAAGCCGACCCGCACCGCAGCCGCGTCATACGCGGTGAGGAGTGGAAGCGGGGCGGCAGGATCCACCGCGCCCAACGGCTCAAGCCGGCGACGTCCCCATGAGAGTTGAACCGGCTTCCGTCGCCCTCCGCTCGGCCGCTACGGTGAGCGACGAGCTGGCGGCCAGAAGGGATCCAGACTGTCCATCAGCGTGGAGCATGAGGTCCGCCAAAAGGGATGATCCGGTGTCCGCTGTCACGGATCGGCGGGAACGGTTTCGGGCATGAAGAGCCCCTTCTGGGAAGAGTCGAACGGCACGCGTGGCGCAGGTCACATGCGGTGGTCCTGACTATGTGCGGCCGGAGCGCATGAGCGGAAGACGGTTCCGCTGATGGGAGCCATGACTCAGGCTGATGGGCGCAACTCGGCGGACGCCTCCAGCAGCAGCTCACGCAGCCACACGTGGGCCGGATCGTTGCGGTGCATCGGGTTCCACCAGAACGCCTCGGCCACCGGCACCACGTCGAACGGGCAGTCCAGGATCCGGATCCCGGAGACCGGGGCGAGCAGCCGGGCCAGCCGCTCCTGGATGAGCGCCACCCGCCGGGTGCCGGACACCAGGAACGGCATCTGCAGGAACCCGTCGACGACCAGGTCCACCCGGGCCTCGATGCCGAGCATCCGCAACTGGCGTACGGCCGGCGCGAACGCGGTCGGGCGGTCGTAGAACACCACCCACGGCAGCTGGGCCAGCAGGTCCATGGTGAGCGTCCCGCCCACGTCGGGGTGGTCGGCGGAGACGATGCAGACCCACCGGTCGGTGTAGAGGTCCAGATAGGGCAGTCCGGTGACGAAGCCGTGCGGGATGAACAGGCCGTCGGCGGTGCGCAGCGTGTCGGTGGCGTGGTCCACGGCGTACTCCGTGGTCTGCCGCAGGCGCAGCCGGGCGCCCGGGGCCTGTGCCGTGAGCCGCCGGACCAGCGGCGGCCCGAGGACGGCGGCCGCGTAGTCCGAGGTGACAATGGTGAACTCGCGGTCGAGCCCGGACGGGTCGAACTCGGCGGTGGCGTCGAAGACCCGCCGCACCCCGGCGAGCGCCGGCCCGGTGAGGGCGGCGACGCGGGTGGCCAGCGGGGTCAGGTCGTACCGGTTGCCGGCCCGGACGAGCAGCTGGTCACCGAAGTGCCGGCGCAGGCGGCCGAGCGCCCCGCTGACGGCCGGCTGGCTGACCCCGAGCTGTTGCGCGGTGCGGGTCACGTTCCGCTCCCTCAGCAGGGCGTCGAGCGTGAGCAGCAGGTTGAGGTCGAGGTTCGCCAGCACCCGGTCGAAGGCCATCCCCGCACTATAAGTGCGGCTGATGGGGCCGATCAGCAGTTGGAGGTTCCCTTATGGCCGGGCCGAGCGGGACAGTGGTCCCAGTCACAGGGGTAACAGAAGGGAAACCGCCGTGCCGGCAGTCCGTAACGTTCTGGTCGTCGGTGGCGGCGCCGCCGGGGCCGCTGCTGCGATCCTGCTCGCCGAGGGCGGTGTGACGGTCGACCTGGTCGACCTCAAGCCCGACGTGGCCGCGCTCGGCTCCGGGATCACCCTCCAGGGCAACGCCCTGCGGGTGCTGCGCGAGCTGGGCGTCTGGAAGAAGGTCGAGGCCGAGGGGTACGCGTTCGACACGCTCGGCCTGCGCGCCCCCGACCCGGCCGGCACCCTGATCGCCGAGCTCACCGACATCCGCACCGGCGGCGCGGACCTGCCCGCCACGCTCGGCATGTACCGGCCCGCCCTCGCCAGGATCCTGATCGGGCGGGCCGCCGAGGCCGGTGCGAGGATCCGCTTCGGCACCCGCCCTGCCGGGCTCACGCTGGACGGCGAGGTCACCTTCAGCGACGGCGGGAAGCAGCGGTACGACCTGGTCATCGGCGCCGACGGGCTGCACTCGTGGACCCGGCGGCAGGTCGGCGTCGACGTCGAACCGGAGCCGGTCGGCATGGGCATCTGGCGCACGTTCACCCGCCGGCCGCCGAGCGTCACCCGCACCGACCTGTACTACGGCGGGCCCGCCTACATCGCCGGGTACTGCCCGACCGGGCCGGACAGCATCTACGCCTACCTGGTCGAGGACGCGCAGGACCGGAGCCGCCTGTCGCCCGCGGAGGCAATGGCCACGATGCGGGAGCTGGCCGGGGCGTACCACGGGCCGTGGGACGAGATCCGGGAGAGCCTCACCGACCCGGCGCGCGTCAACTACACCGTCTTCGAGAGCCACCTGATCGACGGTCCCTGGCACCGCGGGAACGTGGTGCTGATCGGCGACGCGGCACACAGCTGCCCGCCCACCCTCGCCCAGGGCGCCGCCCAGGCCCTGGAGGACGCGTCCGTGCTGGCCGAGCTGCTGCTGCGCGAGGACGCCCGCACCGAGGACCTGTGGCGGGAGTTCACCGGCCGCCGCCTCGACCGGGCGAGGACGGTCGTCGAAGCCTCCCTGCAACTCGCCCGCTGGCAGCTCGCCCACGAGCGCGGCGACGTGCCCGGCCTGATGGCCCGGGTCGCGCACCTCGTGGCCGAACCCGCCTGAAAGGAACCCCCGATGAACGACGAGCGACTCATCACCCATCTGCGGCACGTCGACCTGGCGGTGCCCGACTACGGCAAGCAGTTCGAGTTCTACACGACCCTGTGGGGGCTGGAGGCCGGGACCACCGACGACGGCCTGGCCTTCCTGGCCGCGGCCGGATCGCCCGAACAGTACTCGGTGCGGCTGCGCAGGGCGGCCGAGAAGCGGCTCGACCTGATCGCCTTCGGCGCGGCGCACGAGGCCGACGTCGACGCGCTGGCCGAGCGCCTGGGACGGGCCGGCGTGAAGCCGGTCTGCGAGCCGGGCAAGCTGCTCACCCCCGGCGGCGGGTACGGCTTCCGCTTCTTCGACGTCGACGGCCGTACCGTCGAGGTGTCCTCCGGTGTCGAGACCCGGCGGCACCGCAAGGTGGAGGAGGGTGAGCCGGTCCCGGTGAAGCTCTCGCACGTGGTGATCAACTCGCCGAACCCGGAGGCGACGGTCGCCTTCTACACGAAGCATCTGAACTTCGCGCTCTCCGACACCCTGATGCACCCGCGGATGGGCGAGATGATGTGGTTCCTGCGGACCAACCGCTGGCACCACAGCCTGGCGGTGGCCCGCGGCCCGCACGTCGCCCTGCACCACGCGTCGTTCGAGATGCGCGGCGTCGACGAGTACATGCGCGGCACCGGCCGGCTGCTGCGCGGCGGCGTCGAGAAGGTGTGGGGTCCCGGACGGCACATGGCCGGGAACAACACCTTCAGCTACTTCCTCGACCCGCACGGCAACACCGTCGAGTACACCACCGAACTGGAACTGCTCGACGAGGACAGCTGGCATCCGCACATCTACGACTTCTCCGACCCGATGGTCAGCGACCAGTGGGGCACGGCGAACCCGATGAACGAGTTCGTGGCGAGACAGTCGTTCAACGACGTCGACCGCGGCACCTTCGTCGCCCCGCCGGTGTAGGGGAGATCGATGAGGATCGCGACCTTCCGCCACGACGGCCGGGCCCGCACCGGGATCGTCGACGGCGACCGGGTGCTGCCGTTCCGCGGTGACCCCACGATGCTGGACGTCATCGTGGACGGGCCGGGGGAGACCGCGGAGCCCGTACCCCTGGAGAAGATCCGTCTGCTCGCGCCGCTGCGACCGGCCTCGCTCCGCGACTTCGTCGCGTTCGAGGAACACGTCGAGGGGGTCCGGCGCAGCGTCGACGGCGCGAGCGGCGTTCCCGAGCAGTGGTACGCCGCGCCGACCTTCTACTTCACGAATCCGCACACGATCCTGGGGCCGGACGACGACGTGCCGTTCCCGGCCACCTCGGTGGCGCGCGACTTCGAGCTCGAGGTCGCCGCCGTGATCGGCCCGGACCAGCGGATCTTCGGCTACACGATCTTCAACGACTGGTCGGCGCGGGACCTGCAGAGCCGGGAGATGAAGGTGAGCCTCGGCCCGGCCAAGGGCAAGGACTTCGCCGGCACCCTCGGCCCGTGGATCGTCACCGCCGACGAACTGGAGCCCGTCAAGGACGCCGACGGCTTCCTGAACCTGTGGTGCTCGGCGGCGGTCAACGGCACCGAGGTGGGGCGGGACCTGCTCAGCAACATGGGCTGGACCTTCGACACCATGATCGCCTACGCGGCCCGGGACAGCCGGATCGTTCCCGGCGACGTGCTCGGGTCCGGGACGGTCGGCAACGGCGGCTGCCTGGCCGAGCTGTGGGGCCGCAACGGCCGTCCGGAGCCGCCGCCCCTGCGCGACGGCGACACGGTGACGCTGACCGTCGACGGCATCGGCAGCCTGACCAACCGCATCGTCTCCGGTCCCGCGACCGCTGAACTCCCGCCCGTGCGCCGCCGCGACCCGGCCGCCGCGCGAAACGAAAGGCAGCACTGAATGTTCGAGTACTTCCCCGGCAACTACGTCTGGAACCTGGGCGTCGTCGCCACTCTCAACAGCGGCGGGCTGATCGACGAGGTGGACCGCGCGTGCCGGCCGATCAAGGAGCTCGCCGCGCAGGGGTCGGACGTCGGCACCACGGAGTTCATGGCGTCGTGGGCCGCGGTCGCCGAGGACCTGGCGTCGCAGGCGGCGGGCGACGAGGCGGCCGGCAACCGGCGCACCGCGGGGCAGAAGTACCAGCGGGCCACCAACTACCTGGCCCAGGCCGAGCGGATGCAGAGCGCCAAGTCGCCCGACCGCCGCGCGTTCTACCAGCGGCTGCTCGACCTGCAGCAGAAGGCGTTCGACCTGATCGACCCGGACACCACCCGCGTCTCGATCCCGTTCGAGGGGTCGCTGCTGCCGGGGTACTTCAAGAAGGCCACCGACGGCCCCGCGCCCACGATCATCCTCTGGAACGGGCTCGATTCCACCAAAGAGCACATGTATGCGTCCGGGTTCGCGCACGAGCTGGCGGCGCGGGGAATCAACACGCTGATGGTCGACTGCCCCGGTAGCGGGGAGGCGCTGCGCTTCCTGGGTCTCACTTCGCGCGTCGAAACGGAGGACTGGGCGGCGGCCTGCGTCGACTACCTCCTCACTCGAAACGACGTCATCTCCGAGAAGATCGGACTGGTGGGCTGGTCGCTCGGTGGCTACTACGCGCCCCGGGCCGCCGCCTTCGAGAAGCGGCTCGCGCTCTGCGTCGCGTGGGGCGCCAACCACGACTGGGGCGCCGTCCAGAAGCGCAGGCTGGAGCGGGAGGGCGAGAACCCGGTCCCGCACTACTGGGACCACGTGCTCTGGGTGTGGGGCGAGGACGACCTCGGCACGTTCATCAAGAAGGCCGAGGCGGTCAACCTGGACGGGGTGGCCGAGCGGATCACCGTGCCGTTCCTGATCTGCCACGGCGAGAACGACCGGCAGATCCCGCTCGCCTACGCGCACCGCTCCTACCAGCAGGCGGTCAACTCGCCCCGGCGGGAGCTGCGGATCTTCACGGCGGCGGAGGGCGGGGCCGAGCACATCGGGCTCGACCACTTCTCGCACGTGCAGACGTACATCGCGGACTGGGTGCACGGTGTTCTCGCGCAGTGACCCGGAGGGCGCCGTCGCCGCGGCGGCGGCACG
The DNA here is from genome assembly GCF_040656595.1 of Actinoplanes sp. NPDC049802. Classification (NCBI taxonomy): domain Bacteria; kingdom Bacillati; phylum Actinomycetota; class Actinomycetes; order Micromonosporales; family Micromonosporaceae; genus Actinoplanes; species Actinoplanes sp. NPDC049802. Next base: position 18,361 of record NZ_JBFAMR010000053.1, on the reverse strand, counting down.
GTGCTCGAACTGGGGCCGGTGGGGCGCGGACGACGTACGCGGCACCATGAATTTCCTGACCCCCGGCAAGCGCAAGGAGGCCGCTGCGCTGATCCGCCGCGGCGTCTCCTTCTCGCTGTCGCAGTCGTTCGACGCGAACGGGCCGCAGAAGGGCTGGCGGCGGCGCACCAACCCGGTGCACACGATGCTCGACACCGGCACCGACGCGGCGGCCGGCGTCCAGGGCTTCCCGCACGGCATCGGCGGCGCCGACGACGTCATCGCCATGCCGCTGCAGTGTTCCACCCAGTGGGACGGGCTCGGTCACATCTTCGACCACGGCGTCGCCTGGAACGGGCGGCCCGCCGGCGAGGTGGTGACCAGCCTGGGTGACGCGGTCACCGGCATCGAGACCGTCGCCGACGTGATCGCCGGGCGCGGGGTGCTGCTCGACTTCGGCGACCTTCCGGACGGCTTCGCCATCACCTCGGCGCATCTCGACTCGCGGGCCGCGGATCAGGGTGTGGAGATCGGGCGGGGCGACATCGTCCTGGTACGCACCGGGCAGCTCGCCCGTGCCCGGCGTGACGGCTGGGGCGACTACGCCGGCGGCCCGGCCCCCGGCCTGTCGTTCGAGACAGCGGACTGGCTGCACTCCACCGAGATCGCCGCGATCGCCACCGACACGTGGGGTTTCGAGGTGCGGCCCAACGAGTTCGACGACGCCTTCCAGCCGCTGCACCAGGTGGCCATCCCGCACATCGGCCTGTTCCTCGGCGAGATGTGGGACCTGGACGCGCTCGCCGCCGACTGCGCGGCCGACGGGGTCCACGAGTTCTGGCTGACCGCCGCGCCGCTGCCGATCACCGGGGCGGTCGGGTCACCGGTGAACCCGATCGCCGTCAAATAAGGGCCCGCGGACTCAGGCGGTGGCGGCCACCGAGTCCGCGGGAGTCGCCCGGCGTTTCGCCACCCAGCGCTCGAAGATCAGTGTGGTGAGCGGCGGGATGGACGCCGCCAGGCCGAACAGCGTGCGCCACGGCGACCACCGCTCGGCGCGTGCCACCCACAGCGTGGCCACCAGGTAGGCGACGAACAGCGCCCCGTGCAGCCGGCCGAACAGCCACACACCCGCCTCGGTGGTCTCGATGATGTGTTTCAGGTACATCCCGACGAGCAGGCCCGTCCACGAGAACGCCTCGGCGATCGCGGTGATCCTGAAGATCCGGAACGGTTGCACGCTTGAACTCCTCTTCCCAGGCGGCCTCCCGGAGACTACGGCCGCGAAGATGAGCGTTTGCTGTGGGGATGATTCGTCCCTTTCCGGGTATCCGGCCAGGCGTTCCATCAACCGTTCACTCCAGGGGGATCAGCCGTGCCGGACATCGTGGAGATCATCAAGCAGCAGCACCGCCAGGTCGACGAACTGCTCACCCGGGCCGAGGAGGACAGCGCCGACCGGGCCGCGCTGATGCAGGAGGTGGCCCGGATGCTGCTGCCGCACTCGGCGGCCGAGGAGGAGTTCGTCTACCCGGCGATCCGCGATCTGGCCGCCGAGGAGGGCGACGAGGTCAAGGACGGCGTCACCGAGCACCACCAGATCGAGGAGATGCTCCAGAACCTGCTCCGCGGCGACGCCGGCGACCCCGGCTACGACGGCACCATCGCCGCCATCGCCGGCGAGGTGCGCCACCACGTCCAGGAAGAGGAGGAGGACCTGCTTCCCGTCCTGGCGGAGCGGCTGGACGCCGACGAGCGCGAGGAGATGGGCCGCCGTTTCGCCGAGGCCACGATGGGCGGGCTTCCCGACAGCGACGACCAGCATGCCGCCACCCGTAAGGAGTTGTACGAGAAGGCCAAGGAGCAGCGCGTCGCGGGCCGTTCCCGGATGAGCAAGCAGGAACTCGCCGAAGCCGTGGGCGATTCTTGATCCGGAGAGGGGCGGGCGGGCCCGCCGCCCGCCCCGAAACGATCGTCGACCGCCGTGACGATCCGGCATACAGCGATCGGTGGGTGATTCGCGCCCCCACACTCTCTCGGCGGGCTCCCGCGGGCCGGGTGTGCGACCGTGCCGGATCGCCGGATAATCGAGTGGTGGGGGAGCCTCGATCACCGGAGCGGATGCGGCCGTGCCGTCGTTGCGGGCATCCCACCAGGGTGGATCGGATGATCCAGGGGTACGGGCGCAACTGTGCCGCCGTCATGGGGCTGATCGGGGGCTCGGTGGACACCGGGCATACCGGGCCGGATCTGCTGGATCTCATGGAGATCGAGCCGGAGGACAGTTGCGACGGCTGGGACCGCCCGGCCGACGCCGGGATCGCTATCTCTCGCCGACGCCGGCCAGGGTCAGGTATCGGGCGGGGTCGGTGACCGTCTCGTCCTCCGGGGCGGGCCGCCACCGCGGGCCGTAGACCAGGCCCGGCTCGACCAGCCGCCAGCCGTCGAAGAACCGTTCCACCCGCGTGTGGTCGCGTGGCACCAGCGGTGTGCCGGCGCGGTTGTAGAGGTCGGTGACCCGTGCCATCTGCCCGGGGTCGCCGCTCGGGGTGACGTGCGAGACGGCGAGCAGGCTGCCGGGCGCCACCGCCTCCCGGTACGCGTGGAGCGCGGCGTCCAGAACCGGCCCGTCCGGCAGGAAGTGCAGGACGGCGATCATCAGCACGGCGACCGGCCGGTCCAGGTCGAGCAGTCGGTGGGCCTCGGGTTCGCCCAGCACGACGGCGGGCCGCTGGAGATCGCCGTGGACGACGGCGGCCTGTGGGTCGCCGTCGAGCAGATGCCGGCCGTAGAGGACCGCGGCCGGGTCCAGGTCGACGTAGACGACGCGGGCGTCCGGGGCCACACCGCGGGCCACCTCGTGCACGTTGCGTTCGGTGGGGATGCCGGAGCCCAGGTCGAGGAACTGCCGGATGCCGCGGCCGGCCGCGTACCGGACGGCGCGCCGCAGGAAGGCCCGGTTGGCGCGGGCGATCATCGGGGTCTCCGGCAGCAGTTCGGTGGCGCGGGCGGCGACGGCACGGTCGGAGGCGAAGTTGTGGGTGCCGCCGAGGAAGGCGTCGTAGATGCGGGCGGCACTGGGCCGGTTCGGGTCGATGGGTGGCTCGGCTGCGGTGCTCACCCCGACACTTTCCCCGGATCAGCCAACCTCATACCCGGAATATCTGGATATAAGTACCATAGAGGCGGGAGGCATCGGTGGAGTCAACCGGGATCCCGGGGCTTCTCATCGACACCGCCCCGGACGCGATCATCGTCAGCCGCTCGGACGGCACCATCACCATGGCCAACCGCCGGGCCCGCGACATGTTCCGCTCCGCGACGGAGCCGCTGGTGGGCCGTACCTTCGACGAGTTGATCCCGGAGGACCCGCGCCGGTCGTACCTCTGCGGTGATCTTCTGCCGCTGCGGCGGCTGCCGCTTCGCGGCCGGCGCCTCGACGGCTCCGTCTTCCCGGTCGAGGTCTCGCTCTCCGCGGTGGACGCGCCCGACGGAGAGCGGTACGTGACCGCCGTCCTCCGCGACGACACCGTGCAACAGGAGGCCGCCCGGACACGGTCGCTGCTCGCGTCGATCGTGCAGTCGTCGCACGACGCGATCGTCACCACCGACCTGGACGGCCGGGTGCTGTCCTGGAACCCGGGCGCCGAGGCGCTCTACGGCCACCGCGCGGCCGACATGATCGGCAAACCGATCGACGAGATCATCCCGGCCGACCGGCAGGCCGACGAGGAACAGGTGCGGCTGCTGATCCGGCTCGGCGGCCGGGTGGACCGCTACCGCAGCGTCCGGCACACCGCCAGGAACGAGACCATCGCGGTGTCGGCGCTGGTGTCCCCGCTGGTCGACGAACACGGCACGGTCATCGGCACGACCAGCATCACCCGCGACATCAGCGACCGGGAACGGGCCGAGGCGCGGGTGCAGGCGATCCTCGACGCGGCGCCGGACGCGGTGCTCGGCGTCGCCGAGTCCGGCGAGATGGTGCTGGTCAACGCCGAGGCCGAGCACCTGTTCGGCTACCCCCGGCACGACCTGCTGCACATGCCGCTGAGCCTGCTCCTGCCGGACGGCCTGCCGGTGGTGTCGGCCGTGCTGCGCACCGGCGAGGACACCACCCCCCTGGACTCCGAGCGCCCCACCACCGGCGGGGAGCCCGACCAGCGGTGGGCCACCCGCCGGGCGGTACGCCGCGGCGGCGCGGAGATCCCGGTCGACATCGCCTGCAGCGCCCTGCACACCGACAGCGGTGTGGTGACCGTGGCGGTGGTCCGCGACGTCACCGACCGCCTCACCGCCGAACAGGAGCGGCGCCGGCTGCGCGAGGAGGCCGAGAAGCAGCGCCTGGAGACCCGGATCCAGCAGACCCAGCGGCTGGAGAGCCTCGGGCAACTGGCCGGCGGCATCGCCCACGACTTCAACAACCTGCTCGCGGTGATCCTCAACTACGCGTCGTTCATCGTCGAGGACGCCGCCGGCAGCCCACCCGCCGCGGACGCCGAACAGATCGCCCGTGCCGCCCGGCGCGGCAGCGACCTCACCCACCAGCTGCTCGCCTTCGCCCGACGGGAGGTGATCCGGCCCCGGCCGCTGAACCTCAACAGCGTGGTCACCGAGGTGCACCAGATGCTGGACCGGTCGCTGGGCGAGCACATCGCGCTGACCGTACGGACCACGGCCGGCCTGCCGCCGGTGATGGCCGACCCGGGCCAGATGCAGCAGGTGCTGGTCAACCTGGCGGTGAACGGCCGGGACGCGATGCCGACCGGCGGCCGGCTCACCATCGACACCGCCCCGGTCCAGGTCGACACCGACCACGTCGCGGCCCGGGCCGGCCTGCCCCCGGGCCGGTACGTGCGCCTGCGCGTCTCCGACACCGGCACCGGAATGCCCCGGGAGGTGATCGACAAGGTGTTCGAGCCGTTCTTCACCACCAAACCGAGCGGCCAGGGCACCGGCCTGGGCCTGGCCACCGTCTACGGGATCATCACCCAGGCCGGCGGCACCGTGCACATCTACTCCGAACCGGGCATCGGCACCACCTTCACCATCCTGCTGCCGGCCACCGACTCCTCGCCGAACGAGCAGACCGAGGAGGAACCGATGGCCGACCTGGCCGGGCACGGCGCTACCGTCCTGGTGGTCGAGGACGAGGACGCGCTGCGCGAGGTGACCTGCCGGATCCTGCGGCGCGGCGGCTACACGGTGCTGGCCGCCGACGGCGGCGACGAGGCGCTGCGGCTGGCCGCGGAGCACACCGTCGACGTCCTGCTCACCGACGTGATCATGCCGAACATGCTGGGCAAGGACCTGGCCGGCGCGGTCCGCTCCCGCTGGCCGGACACCAAGGTGCTGTTCATGTCCGGGTACGCCCAGCCGGTCCTCACCACGCACGGCACCCTCTCGGCCGACGTGCACCTGCTGGAGAAGCCGTTCACCGGCGCCGAGCTGATGCGCGCCCTGCACGACGAGCTGCACGCCAAACCGTGACGCCGCCTCCGGGCATCGGGGCCGGGCGTCACCTCAACCGATGGAGTCGACGATCCAGCCGAGGCACGCGCACACACCCAGCGTGACCGCTACCCCCAGCAGCGCCCACGCGGCCACCGCGCCCGGATAGCGCTGCGGGGGAGCGCCGAGCGCCCCGCGCATGAACGACAGCAGGGGCGCCCGGTACTCCAGCTCGACGGTCTTGCCGGGCAGCGCCAGCACGGTGGCGTCGGCCGCGCCGATCCGGGACGGGATCAGGTACGGCACGTGCACGTGGACGTGGTGCTCGCCGAAAGCCACCGACTGCACGACCCGTCCCCAGTCGGCCGGCACTCCCTGCCCGTCGATCTCCAGCACCGGAGGGTAGAGCCGCAGCAGGAAGGCGAGCGGCGCATACCGCAGCGTGACCGCGATCGACGCGCCGCCGTTGCGGCGCGCCGGATCGTCCGGCGGGAAGCCGGGGGAGAAGGGCCGGTACGGCGGGGCTTGCACGGCCAACGCTTCAACCCTTTCCGAACGTCGCCCGGGCAGGATATGCCCCGATCAGCCGGCGGGGGAACCCGGAAACGATCCACAGTGGAGCACGATCGGTCTCGATCCCGGTTAGGATGATCGCGGCCCGATCGCGCTCCCGACCCCGGAGGAAGCCCTGTGACCAGCGACAAGGTAGATCAGACGACGGTGTCCTCGGCCCGCCGGTGGAACTACTGGCTGGGCGGCAAGGACCACTTCGAGGTGGACCGCGAGTCCGGCGACCGGATCGCGGCCGTCTACCCGGCGGTCCGCACCGCGGCCCAGCAGGGCCGGGCCTTCCACAACCGGGCGGTCCGTCACCTGGCCGAGGCCGGCATCCGCCAGTTCCTCGACATCGGCACCGGCCTGCCCGCCCCGGAGAACACGCACGAGGTCGCCCAGCGGACCGCCCCGGACAGCAAGGTCGTCTACGTCGACAACGATCCGATGGTGCTCACCCACGCCCGCGCCCTGATGTCCGGCGGCACCACCACCTACGTCGACGCCGATCTGCGCGATCCGGCCGCCATCCTGGGGGCCGCCGAGCTCAAGGAGACCCTCGACCTGGAGCGCCCGGTCGGCATCCTGCTGCTCGCCGTCCTGCATTTCATCGCCTCCGACGACGAGGCCCGCACCGTGGTGTCCGACCTGCTGGCCGCCGTGCCGAGAGGCAGTTACCTGGTGGCCACCAACTCGACGAAGGACTTCGTCGACGCCGAGGCCGCGGCACGGTACGACGCGATGCTCGCGGCCGGCCACGTCGACGCCTGGCCCCGCGACCGGGCCGTGTTCGGCCGGTTCTTCGACGGCCTGGAGCTGGTCGAGCCGGGCATCGTGGCGATCAGCGACTGGCGCCCCGACCACGCCGACCGCCCGGCCCCGGCCGAGGTCTCGATGTACGGCGCCGTCGGCCGCAAGATCTAGGCGACCACCCGTTGCGGGGTTTGCCGGTGACCGGCTCCCCGACCTTGCACGATCGTCGTAACGTTCTTGACGAGAACGTGTGACACCTGCGATTTCTCAGCGTCCGTTCAGCCTGCGTTGCTAGTTTTCCGAGGCACCTTTTTCAAGCGGGAGAACATCGTGGTCTTCAAGAAGTTGCTCGGTGCCATCGGAGTCGGCGGTCCGAGCGTGGACACCGTCCTGTCCAATCCGAGCACCTACCCGGGCGCCCCTCTGACCGGCAACGTCAACCTGGTCGGCGGCACACAGGACGCGGCGATCGAGCACATCACCCTCGGCCTGATCACCCGGATGGAGGTGGAGGGCGGCGGCGGCGACTACTCGGCCGTCACCGACTTCCTGCGGGTCCCGGTGACCGGGCCGATGCGCCTGGCGCCCGGTCAGCAGCTGTCGCTCCCGTTCCGGATCGACATGCCGTGGGAGACGCCGATCACCACGGTCTACGGGCAGACGCTGCGCGGCATGGTGATGGGCGTGCGCACCGAGGTGGCCATCGCCCGGGCGATCGACAAGGGCGACCTGGACCCGGTGCACGTGCACCCGCTGCCGATCCACCAGCGGATCCTGGACGCGTTCGCCCAGCTCGGCTTCCGCTTCAAGTCGGCCGACCTGGAGTACGGGCAGATCTACGGCGTCCACCAGACCCTGCCGTTCTACCAGGAGATCGAGTACTTCCCGCCCCAGCACTACGCGCAGGCCGGCATCAACGAGGTCGAGTTGACCTTCGTGACGAGCCCGCACCAGGTCGAGGTGGTGCTGGAGTTCGACAAGCGCGGCGGCCTGTTCACGCAGGGCCACGACACCTACGGCCGTTACACGGTGTCGCATGCCGACGCCGACACCACCGACTGGCGTCAGGTCGTCGACGGCTGGGTCCGCCAGGCCGTCGACCGCCGCAAGTCGATGCCAGGCTTCGGCCACCAGCAGCCCGGTTACGGCGCCCCGCAGCCGGGTTATGGCGCTCCACAGCCGGGTTACGGCCATCACGGGCACTACCGGCGCGGCGGGCCCGGTCACCACGGGCACTACCGTCACCGCGGTCACGGCATGGGCGGCGCCGCGATGGGCGTCGCGGGCGGTCTGGCCGCCGGTTACCTGGCGGGCGAGGCGATCGAGGAGGCAGGCGAGTCCTTCGAGGACTTCGGCGAGTGATCCACCCCGCGATCCGCGGGTGAGTTCCGTCTGACAGGGGCGAGGTGCGCTACGTGCGCCCTCGCCCTTCCTTTTCCGGTACGCCGTTCGCGTACCCGCCGTGGCATCTCGCGAGCTTCTGCCCACTCCCGGCCGCGACGCGCCCGCCGGGCTTTCGTTCGCGCTGCGCGGACCCCGGCACGGCAAGCGGCGTTATTTCCCACTCACTCTATGGGAAATGTATGTGCTCTGGGTCACAAACCCGCTGACGTGGCGGCCCTCGACGGCATACGTTGCTGGCATGAACCGAAGCAAACGCCTGACCCGGCGCCGCTTCGTCGACTACCTCCGGGTGTGCACCTGCGCCTGTTGAGACGGACGGCGAAGCAACCGCCGTACCGCACCGCCGAGCATCGTCGCCGGCGGCCCACCTGAGCCCGCCGGCCCCCGGGCCGGCGCGCAGAACCCTGCCTGAGATCGCCGACGGCCACCGGCCGCCCGGCCGACGACACTCGCCCCCACACGGTCGACGACACCGGCCCGCCACCCGAGGAGTACCGATGACCACCCGTAGATCCGCCACGGCCGCCGCGCTGGCCGGCGTCCTCGCCGTCACCACACTCACCGCCTGCGGCGGATCCGGCCAGGCCGCCGCCGGTGAGCAGGTCAAGCAACTGCGCTACCAGGGCGGCGTCGGCAACGTGATCCTCCCCGAACTCGCCGCCGACCTGGGCTACCTCGGCGACCTCAAGCTCACCTGGATCGGCAACACGATCAGCGGGCCGCAGGACATCCAGGCCGCCACCACCGGCGACACCGACTTCGGCGGCGCGTTCAACGGCGCGATCGTCAAACTCGCCTCCTCCGGCGCCCCGATCACCGCGGTGATCGGCTACTACGGCGTCGACGACGTCACCTTCAACGGCTTCTACGTCCTCGACGGCAGCCCGATCAAGTCCGCCCGTGACCTGATCGGCAAGAAGATCGGCGTCAACACGCTGGGCGCCCACGCCGAGGCCATCACCAAGACCTACCTGGCCAAGGAGGGCCTCACCGACGCCGAGATCGCGCAGGTCGAACTGATCGTGGTGCCGCCGGTCAACACCGAGCAGTCGCTGCGCGCCGGCCAGATCGACGTGGCCGCACTCGGCGGCACGCTGCGCGACAAGGCCGTCGACCGCGGCGGCATCCACCCGCTCTACACCGACTACGACCTGCTCGGGAAGTTCACCGCGGGCAGCTACATCTTCCGCGACGACTTCATCAGGAAGAACCCGGACACCGTGAAGACCTTCGTCTCCGGCGTCGGCAAGGCCATCGAATGGTCGCGAACCACGCCCCGTGAGGAGGTCGTCGCCAAACTCCAGGAGATCATCAAAAAGCGCGGTCGCGAGGAGGACGACAGCCAGACCACGTTCTGGAAGAGCTACGGCGTCGCCGGCAAGGGCGGCGTCATCGAGGAACGCGAGTTCACCACCTGGATCGAGTGGCTGGACCGGGCCGGTGAGCTGAAGAAGGACATCAAGGCCACCGACATCTACAGCAACGACTTCAACGCGTACGCCACCGGCGGCGCCGCATGACCGCCAAGATCGTGTTCGAGAACGTCGGCAAGACCTTCGAAGCCCGCGGCCGCACCGTCACCGCCCTCCAGGACATCAACCTCGAGGTACGCGACGGCGAGTTCCTGGTCATCGTCGGCCCCAGCGGCTGCGGCAAATCCACCCTCCTCGACCTGCTCGGCGGCCTCAGCGAGATCTCCAGCGGCCGGATCCTGGTCGACGGCGAACCGGTCACCGGCCCCGGCCTGGACCGCGGCATCGTCTTCCAGCAGTACGCCCTCCTGCCATGGCGCACCGCACAGGGCAACGTCGAGTTCGGGCTGGAGGCCAAAGGCACGCGCCGCCGGGAACGCGCCGCGAAAGCCCGCGAATACCTGGACCTGGTCGGACTGGCCGGCTTTCACGACCGCTACCCGCACGAGCTCTCCGGTGGCATGAAACAGCGGGTGGCGATCGCCCGCAGCCTCGCCTTCGACCCGGACGTGCTGCTCATGGACGAACCGTTCGCCGCGCTCGACGCGCAGACCCGCGACGGGCTCCAGGACGAGCTGCTGCGGATCTGGGAGAAGACCGGCAAGACCGTCGTCTTCATCACCCACGGCATCGAGGAGGCCGTCTACCTCGGCCAACGGGTCGCCGTCCTGACCTCCCGGCCGGGCCGGATCAAGGCGGTGGTGGACGTGCCCATCGATGCCCGCTCGGCCACCGAGGACCTGCGCTCCGACCCCGAGTTCGCCCGCTACCGGCACGAGATCTGGAGCCTGCTGCGCGACGAGGTCGACCGCGCCCGAAGCCAAGAGTTGGAGACCAGCGATGTCTAGCATCACCAGCGCCCCGGTAGTGCTCCGTGAACGTGCCGCGCCGGTCAGGGCCTACGCCTGGTACCGCACGGGAACCCGCCTGTTCACCGCCGTCCTCACCCGGATCGCGGCGATCGGCGCGCTCGCCCTGGTCTGGCAGCTCGCCCCGCGGTGGGAGACCGCCCCGGGCGAACACCTGGTCGACCCGACCTTCCTGCCGCCGCTGTCCGAGGTGCTCGTCGCGTGGTGGGACCTGCTGATCTCCGGCGAGCTGTGGACCCACACCGAGGCCAGCCTGGCCCGCTCCGCGGCCGGCTTCGGCCTGGCCATCCTCCTCGCGGTGCCGCTCGGCCTGCTGATCGGCTGGTACAGCCCGGTCGCAAACCTGCTGAACCCGCTGCTCGAGATCTTCCGCAACACCGCGGCACTGGCCATCCTGCCGGTGTTCGTGCTGATCCTCGGACTCGGCGAAACCTCCAAGATCTCGATCATCCTGTACGGCTGCACGTGGCCGATCCTGCTGAACACGGTCAGCGCCGTCCGTACCGTTGATCCGCTTCTGATCAAATCGGCCCGATCGCTGGGACTCGGCCCGGTGCGGCTCTTCCAGAGGGTCGTGCTTCCCGCCGCCGTGCCGACGATCTTCACCGGGATCCGGCTGGCCGGCGCCGCCTCGATCCTCATCCTGATCGCCGCCGAGATGGTCGGCGCCAAAGCCGGGCTCGGCTACCTCATCAACTACGCCCAGTACAACTTCGCCGTACCCGACATGTACGCCGGAATCATCACGATCTCCGCCATCGGCCTGATCGTGAACCACCTTCTCATCATCACCGAGCGCCGCTTCTCCACCTGGCGCACCAACTAGTTCCCCACCGGAAAGGACCGAGAAATGAGCCTCACCGTCAATCGCATCGGAGGCCGGATCGGAGCCGAGATCTCCGGCGTCGACCTGAAACGGGAGATCGACGACGTCACCGCCAAGGAGATCCACGACGCCCTGGTCGAACACAAGGTGCTCGTCTTCCGCGGCCAGCACCTCGACGACGAGCAGCACCAGCGGTTCGCCTCCGTCTTCGGCACGCTGACCCTGGCCCACCCCACCGTCCCGTCCGTCGACGGACAGGCCAACGTCCTCGAAGTGGCCGGCGGCGAGGGCGCCCGCGCCAACGCCTGGCACACCGACGTCACCTTCGTGGTCGCCCCACCCAAGGCCACCACCCTGCGCAGCCTCGTCATCCCCGAGTACGGCGGCGACACCCTCTTCGCCAACACCGCTGCCGCCTACACCGACCTGCCCGAACATCTGCGCCTCCTGGCCGACCGGCTCTGGGCCGAACACTCCAACGCCTACGACTACGCCGAACACCCGCAGTTCCGCTCCGCCGAAGTCGACGAACGGCACCAGGTCTTCGTCTCCACCCGCTACCGCACCGCCCACCCGGTCGTCCGCGTCAACCCCGACTCCGGCCTGCCGAACCTGTTCATCGGCAACTTCGTCACCGGGATCATCGGCCTGTCCCGCACCGAGTCCCGCGACATCCTGCGCCTGCTCCAGCACTACGTGACCCGCCCGGAGAACACGCTCCGCCACAGATGGCAGGTCGGCGACATCGTCGTCTGGGACAACCGCACCACCCAGCACTACGCCGCCGACGACTACGGCGACCTGGCCCGCAAACTGCACCGCGTCACCGTCGCCGGTGACGTCCCGGTCAGCGTCGACGGGACCAGGAGCCACATCCTCGAAGGCGACGAGGCCACCCACTACACCCCGCAGGTGCAGTGACATGACCCGACCCGGACAGTTGCACCTCAACGCGTTCCTCATGAGCGTCGGTCACCACGAGGCGGCCTGGCGGCTCCCGGAGAGCGACCCGTACGCCGACCTGACCGTCCAGCACTTCCAGAACCTGGCCCGCATCGCCGAACGCGGCAAACTCGACTCGCTGTTCCTCGCCGACGGACCGGTCCTCTGGGACCAGGTCGGCCGGCGCCCCTCCGGTGTCCTCGAACCGACCGTGCTGCTCACCGCCCTCGCCGGCGCCACCGAGCACATCGGCCTGATCGCCACGGCCTCCACCACCTACAACGAGCCGTACAACCTGGCCCGCCGCTTCGCCTCGCTGGACATCGTCTCCGGCGGCCGGGCCGGCTGGAACATCGTCACCACCGCCGGCCTGGACGCCGCCCGCAACTTCAACCTGGACGCGCTTCCCACCCACCGGGAGCGCTACGAGCGGGCCGCCGAGTTCGTCGACGTCTCCCTCAAACTCTGGGACTCCTGGGACGACGACGCCATCGTCGCCGACAAGGAGACCGGCGTCTGGGGCGACCAGGACAAGATCTACCCGCCCGCGCACAGGGGCACCTACTACTCGGTGGCCGGGGCGCTCAACGTCCCGCGCTCCGCGCAGGGACACCCCGTCCTGGTCCAGGCGGGATCGTCGGAGAACGGCCGCAACTTCGCCGCGAGGTACGCCGAAGCCGTCTTCACCGCACACCAGACCCTGCCCGACGCCCAGCAGTTCTACGACGACCTCAAACGCCGAACCGCCGAACACGGCCGCGACCCCGACCACATCAAGATCCTTCCTGGCATTGTGCCGATCATCGGTGCCACCCCGTCGGAGGCACGCGAACTCGAAGCCGAACTGGAACGGCTGATCCGCCCCGAATACGCCCTCGCCCAACTCGCCGACCTGCTCGGCATCGACCCCGGCGAACTCTCCCTCGACGCGACCCTCCCCCCGAACCTGCCGGAGGAGGAACAGATCGAAGGTGCCAAGAGCCGCCGCACCCTGGTCGTCAACCTCGGCCGGCGGGAAGGCCTCACGATCCGTGAGCTGATCGGCCGCCTCGGCGGCGGACGCGGCCACCTCACCTTCGCCGGCACCGCCGTCCAGGTCGCCGACAAGATCGAGCAGTGGTACGAATCCGGCGCCGCCGACGGCTTCAACATCATGGCGCCGGTCCTGCCGTCCGGCCTGGCCGCGTTCGTCGACCAGGTGGTGCCGATCCTCCAGGAACGAGGCCGCTTCCGCACCGAATACACCGGCCGAACGCTGCGCGAACACTACGGCCTGCCACGCCCGGCCAACCGCCACACGGCCGACCGCAAGGCCGCCCTGCTCAGCTGATCCGTCTAGTGGCCCTGCTCAGCTGATTCGCCTGGCGGCCCTGCTCAGCTGATTCGCCTGGCGGCGTTGTTCGGTCAGCTTGAGTCGTTCGGCGTACTCACCGGAATGTCGGCGGCGCAGCTGCCACGCCCTGCAGCGGACCGGCTTCTTTTCTGCCGGCCCGCCGCAGGGCGGCCCACCGCAGGGCGGCCCACCGACGTCAGGTACAGGAGCGCTTGGCGTATTACCCACCCCGGCCGGCTTGCCGGTGGGGGTGTGCGCGGCGCCCTCCGCTCTGCCATGTGTGCCCGGTCTGGTCAACGTGTGCGGCGGGCGAGCCGAAGCTCGGACAGGTAACGCTTGACGATCCGCCCGCCGTGCCCCTCGTCGATCAACCGCCCGATGCCGTCGAGCAGGGCGGACTGTTCTGGTCGTGGCATCGATCGGGTGGTCGAGTAGGTCAGCAGGAGATCCAGATACTCGGTGGTCGTGTAGGTGGCATCCCACTCGTACCGATGAAAGACCGCCGCCCCGAACCGATCCGACGCCGCGATCTCCGCGTCGTCCTCCGCGATGTCCCGGGCGGGCTCCCGCCGCAGATTCGGCGGCGTCCGTGGGTCGAACCGCTCATACAACTCCTGCACCGCCGAGAAGAACGCCTCCGAACCGCCCTCGATGTGATGGGTGGCGATCGTGGCGAGGAGCCCTCCGACGCGCAGCGCGTCCGCTGACCGTGACACCCGCGTGCCCGGATCGATCCAGTGGAAGGCCGTAGCCGCTAACACGACGTCGAACGGCTCCGACGGAAGTGGCCACTCCTCGAAGTCACCGGTCACGATCGTGACGGCTGGATAAGTCGCCAGATTTCGCCGGGCGGCCGCCGCGAGCGAGGCGCCCAACTCCACCCCCGTGATCCGATAGCCGCGCTCGGCCAGCGACACCGTCGCCTTGCCTGTCCCCGGCCCGATCTCCAGCACCCGCGCGGGTGGAGGCGCCCCCGCTGCCGCCAGATCGTCGAAGATCTGTGGCGGATAGCCCGGTCTCGCCCGGTCAAACCGCTCCGCGTCCTCGTCGAAGACCCGCCGCAGCTCAGTGGCCACATCCGCTCCCTCCGCCGCCCTCGAACCCAGTCTGGCTCCTTTCGGGCTCCTTTGCCTGGGACGGTTCATCCTGGGATCGGCCCTCCTAGCCTGGCCGCCGGGCTGCCGATCCGGATTGTCGACGACGCCTAAAAACCAGTTTTCGGGCGTCCTTGACACGGATCAGAGCTCGGCCAGAGCGGTCTGTCGGCGAGCCTCGGCGACATCCTCCATCAGCTCGTCCCATCGGGTGTCGGGACGGAACCTGGCCAGCCGGACGCTCTCCGCCGCGCGCGCCGACGTGTACTCCCACCAGGCCGCCACCCGCACCGGCCACAACCCGACCCGGACCGCGCCGGCGATGAAGCACCGGTGTGCCAGCAGCGTCGCCGCCAGGATCTCCGGATCCAGCTTCACCTGCGGATCATCGATCGCCTTGCCGAGCGCACGTACGTCCCGGTGCATCTCCGAGTAACCCAACAACCCCGGCATCGCCGGGACCATCAACTCATCCTCGGCATCCACCAGATCGTCCGCGTACGCCGGAGTGAAGACGACATCGTCCACCGTGACGATGAGCGGCAGCGACTCGTGGCCCCGTTTGATGTCGACCTGCACGGCCGGCGCTCCGGTGGGCACCGACACCTCATAGGCGTCCAGCACATCGCGGAAGAGGATTCGAGCCGTGTCGCCGATCGCCGGCACATGCACGGTGACCACCCCGGGCGCCGCGGTCACCTCGGTGCCGGGCACCTCCCCGATCAGGTCCGCGAGCTCGTAAGTGCGCATGCGTCGGTTATATGCCCTCCGAGCATCCTCGTGGCGCCCGCCTCGCCCGTACCTGCCCGCCTTCCGGGATGCCGTGGATGCCTTCCGCGATGCCGTGCCGATCGCGCGGGTGTCTCCGTTCGCAGCTGGCGAAGCGCTGTAGTCGATCTGCTCGACTGTTCGTGGGCGCTGTCTCGGAGATTCCGAGACCGTGCCCACGACCAGCCGGACCGAGCCCGGGACTGCATGGCTGGTGCTGGGCGCTGGCTCAACGGTGCTGGGACAGCACCCACGACCAGCCGAATCCGGACAGTCCTCGAGCACGCCGCTGGGTGTGCCTGGGACTGTCCGGATTCGGCTGGTCGTCATCGCTGACCCTGCTGGCTATTTACGAAAGGCTCTCTACCAGCGCATATCCAGTCCGGCCCCGCTTTGCCAGGCCTCATCTCGGGGGTGTCGGGTAGCGGAAATCGGACCTGGATCAAGGATTCATGGCCTGCGACGGCGACTCTAGGGAGGTGGAGACCCTTCCGCCGTGGCGTTTCCACAGGTAGACGGCTCTCCTCAAATACCAGCAGGGTCAGGGCTGCCCCTGCCGGCTTAACAATGAAGGCTCGCTACCAGCGCATTTTCGGTCCGGCCCCGCTTTGTCAGGCCTCACGACGGGGGTGCCGGGGTAGCGGAGACCGGACCTGGATCCAGGGATTCGATGACCGGCGACGGTGACGGTGACGGTGACGGTGGTCGGTGGTCGGTGGTCCAAGGCCGGTGAAGACCCGTCCGCTGCGGCGGTTGCGCATGTAGAGGGCATTGCGTGAACGGTGTGCTCGTCGCTGGGCAAGACCGGCGAAGCGACCCGGCCGGCCGGTGATGGCTCCTCGGCGATCGCCGCTGACGCTGCCCCTTGGACTCCAGCGTGCGGCACCGGCCGGCCGTCACACGCCATCACCGTCACGTTCACCGGCTGGCAGCGCGCGCAGGAACGGATCCCCGTCCGGGGAGGCGGGACACAAATCTCGGCTATCTGTGTTCTGCAGACGTGACACCCGCAACGGGTGTCGTCACACCCACTACGGGTGTCGTGTTCTCCGAGCACACATCGCCCAGCACGCCGGCCCTCCGCCCACCGGACGCCAGGACGCCAGGACGGCGGGACGCCTGGACGCCTGGACGCCAGGGCGGCAAGGCGGCAGGGCGCCGGGGCGCTGTGTGCGCCCGCCCGGCGGGTAGACGGGGCCGAGCGATTCGGCACGCACACGGGGCCTTGCGTGGTCGTTTACGAGTGTCACAGCGGTGCTCACCGGTAGAGGTGCGGTATTTGAGAGCTGCGGTATTCGATGATCTTGGTGGGTTCAGCCGCCGGAGTTCCCGGCCCCTTCGGGCCGAGAGGCGAGGTAGGGGGCCGACCGGAATACGCCGGAAGCCGGCAATGGCCTGGGACAGCAGCTCCGGCTGTGAGCATTCGGTTGATCCAATGACCAGCCGGGCGGCGGATACTTGCCTGATGGCCACCGTTGATCTCATCCCAGCCCCAGCCGGCGATGCGGTGACATTCCGCCTGCACCGGTCGCGGCTGTGGCTGAGGATGGCACTGATCCTCATGCCCGTGTTTCTGCTTTTCCGCGGGATCGCGATCGGCCTTTCGCTGGAGGAGTGGGGCTTCACTGAAACGGTGACCTGGGTGCTGCTGGCGGCGATCGCGGGAGCAACCGGGGCCGTCCTCGGCGCCGGCCGCAATCTCGGCTGGATACGCGCCTCGGCCGTCGGCCTGGAGTTCGCGGCCACCCGCCACACACCGGCGTTCTTGCCATGGTCGGCGATCCAGTCGGTCCAGCTGCGCTTCACCGGCCCGTTGACCGAACTGCTGGTAACACCCACCAGCCTGAACGCCGCTACCGTCGCCGCCGTTGCGGCGCGGGCGCCACGAGTACGTCGACGCTCGGGCGCCGCCGCCTTCATCGTCGACGTCGGCCTGATGACGCCCGGACCGCCGGCACTGCTCGCCGAGCTGAATCGACGGCTTGCCGCCCATCGTTGAGGCAGGCCATCCTGGCGTGACCGCTCCCGTACTATCTGAAGTTCCAGACGCAGACCAGCATGAGGCGGACAGCGGGGTTATCTGAAGCTGGGCCAGGTGGCTGCTTCAGCTAATGAGGGTTACTTGAAGCCGCTATTGCCGGTTTTCCGGCGTACTCCGGTCGGCCTCCAGGTAGGCGCTCCAGTCGGGTCGGGCCCATTGGCTCCAGTCGTCGGCGGTGCTGGGTGCCAGGCCGATCAGGGTGGCGAGCACGGGCGCGGGCAGGGGTTCGGCAACTCTGCTTGGTGCGGGGGCGCACCATCGGTGCGCTATGCGCCCCCGTCCGCCCGCCAAGCGGGCAGGGGCGGGCGATTTGGCCAGCAGGGTCATCACTCTTTCAGGCGTCCTGAGGCCGCCCTGATCTCCAGCTGGTGTGTTTCGGCTGGTCGCTGGGACTGTGTCGGCGGGGGTGAGGCGGCGTTGACGGCCGGCTGCAGTGGATCACCGCTCCGTCAGGGGCACGGCTCTGCAGTGCCCTCGCCTGTCTTGATCGTGGGAGGCGGCCGGGGACGTGGTGAGTTGAGGATTTACCGAGACAAATTGGTGTGACGGGCGTCGCGGGACCCCGATTTGATGCGGGGTGGAGGGGCGAGTAATGTTGTCCGAGCCGCCAGGGAGACGGGCGAGCGAGCGGGACCCGGTTCAGGGGCCCGGAGCGGCCGTCCTGGGGGATCCTCAATCAAGATCGCATGGCTTGGTGTCGTGCTTCTATTGGGGTGTCCGTGTGGTTTTTGTGGTGGTGAATTCGGTTGCGAAACGCGGATTTGACACGGCGGAAACGGCGGGTAAAGTAGAGCGAGTGCCCCGGGGGAACGGGCCGCGGATTGCGGATCGTTTTGATGGTGTGCGGTTGTTCTTTGAGAACTCAACAGGGTGCTTG